>JAZUMI010000130.1:0-9791 GCA_045603505.1 Acutalibacteraceae bacterium | reverse complement strand
CCGAAGGGCTGACGGATGAGGGATGGCGAGAGGTAACGATCATGAATCAGGAAAAAAAGATACTGCGCAATGCACAGAAATTGCGCAGGGAAATGACAAAAGAAGAACGCCATTTGTGGTACGATTTCCTGAAAACATATCCATTGCAATTTAAGCGCCAATACCCGATTGAAAACTATATTGTGGACTTTTACTGCCACAAAGCAAAACTTCTGATAGAACTGGACGGTTCTCAGCATTGTGAACCGAAAGAAATGAAATATGACGGAAGACGTACAGCTTTTTTGGAAGAAAAGGGCCTGTATGTACTTCGCTTTTCCTATATGGACGTGATGCGGAATTTTTCCGGTGTTTGTGAGAACATCGACAGGGCAGTTCAGGACAGGCTGCATGTGTAAGAACTGTAAGTGCTCGACATCCCCTCATCCGTCGCGGCTTTGCCGCGCCACCTTCCCCTCAAGGGGCTCTATTAAAGTTTATAGTTGATGTGCATAATATACAGAATTTCGCTAGATTAGCGTTTAATTATGCACTCACTATGATTAATTTGCGAATAACTATGTATATTTAAGTTCAAAATATTTATTAATTAGCCGATTGGCTACACACATTATATATGCAAGAAGCCTCCCTAGGGAATTTTCCAAAGGGGGTGAACTATGCGCCGCCGGTGAGATAGGCCACGAATGTTCTTTGATTAAATTTTAGGGCTTGACAAAATCTTCTATTTGTATATAATGAGTATATACTCATTTACTTACGAAAGGAGGCGCAGCTATGGAAAGTCAAAAAAAGGTGCGCGTCAACATCAATGTTTCCGAAGAACTATATGCTGCATACAAAAAGGCACTGATCGATATGAAAACAAACACGACTTATGACATCATTCGCCATATGCAGGAAGTGGTCGAACAGCACCCTAACAAAGATTGAACCAAATTTTATTACAAGGAAGGTATATCTATGGGATTAAGAAAACACTTGGAAATTTTACATATGGCTTATCTGAATTTCGAACGTATTGTATGGGATGATTTTGCGAGCCCACGTGGGCGCCGGGAGTTTCCGGAAGCATATCAAATTCCGTTTCCGTATCCGCGCGGTTCATCCCAAGCAATCCTTTGGCAAAAAGCGCTTTCGGACGAGCTGGGCTGTCGGGTAACCTATCCCGCTATGGTCCGCATTTTGAATAGTTTCGTTATTGCCGCAGCATAAAGAAAACCTAAAACAAATGCCCAAAGTCATTTAATTAAGAAGTTTAAGAGAAAAAGAGAGCGCCCCATCGTGCAAAACTTTTAGCACGGGGGCGCTATTTTAATTGTATTTCGGAAGATAAATTAAAGATATTCAAAGTCCATTAGGCTGACTTTTTGATGGCGAAGATTTCTTTTATCCTGCGCATAGCAATAATATCACTTACATTATATCTTCTGCATAATGCATTTACGATTCTTATTTTTTTATGCTTTGAGACACCAGTATAGTTTTGTAATATCAAGAAATTATATACATCTTCAAAAGGCATAAGCAAGGCTGCTGCCGTATAATCTGCTAATTGTTCAATTTGGGGTTTATTTTTTTCATCGGGGCGCGTTGCCGGAACTGGATCTTCGTTAATAATATGGGCACATTCGTGAGCAAAATTGAAGTTATGCTGTGCCTCAGTTAATCCTTCCTTAAATGTAACGCGAAGTCTCCCGTTATCAATTTTATCAATACGCGCCTGTCCTTGAATACCTTCGCTATCATCGCCTTCGCTAACGTTTAATATTTTAGCAATTTCTTCAATGGGAGTGCCCGGCTTTAACTTATGTAAAGAATAAAATTCTGATATTTTTTTCTCTGATTGAAGCATTTGCTCAACAGAAATATCTAACTTAATACTATTTTTATATTCTTGTTTTATTTTTTTGTAAGAAGGAAACAGTGCCGCAACGCCTGATAGAAATACCGCACCAAGCATTACGCAAAAATACAACATGGGATTCATAATCTATACCTCTAACAACTCATCAATACAACTCATTCCGGCAACTCTCTGTTTTACACATTCAACAAAATCTTTTGTTGCAATAAATATTGGAACAACATATACCAATAACAGACTATCGCACCGCAAGTCAAAGGATTGCATTATTAAAATTGTAACGATTTCAAAAGCACAATATAATGCGACAACTGCATTGGGAATTAACGCACAAAGTAATTTGACGTTTTTAAACGACGGGGTTTCTCTCGGGGTCCAGCGTAGAGCATTATCATAAATGCAATTTATTGCACTAACCATAATGCTGACATAACAATATGCAGCGGAAGCAACAACATTAGGAAACGAAATTAAACTCGTAATAGTGATAAATACTGGTAGTGCAATATATAAACACATATAAGCAATGGAATCACTAAGTTTAAACTCAAACACATTATAGCGATTCCAGGCAGAAGCAATATGATGGATAGTTTTCTTTAGTACCATTATCACCATTATTCCTTAAATGAATTACTGATACACAGGTAACAACCTGCTAAAAATATCATATGTTTACATATCAATGAGTTGACTTGTTTACTGACTATGGTACTATTTTAGCATAATATTCCAGATATTGCAACAGGAAATTAAACACCCATTTTTCTCAAACGACTACATAGCTATATTATAAAATAAAAGTTTAATAGAGGCATCAAGATAAGGCAAGCAAGTGAGAATCACAGCTAAAACAACTAAAACAATTGGTAATAAGAAATTATCCTTCAAAAATGATCATCGTTCGAGGAAAGTTAGCAACAAAATCTAATATAAGGTCGATTTTTGTGGTCGTTTTGTATAAGCAAGAGACTTATGGTTGATCTAGTTTCGTTTTTTCACCCACTAGCATTATATGCTACTATCACAAAAAGTGCTTGTTGGATACTTTAAAGAATGTAGTTCTAATTACATGTGTGACATTTTCCGCCAGGAACAGTTTTCCCGCAGTGGCTGCAGGTATGGTTGCCGGCTGTAAGCCAACGAACGCAAGTTCCTTTTGAGCCATCGCCGCATACTTTGCCGCAATGCTCACAATAAAACACACCGTTGACAGACCCTGTGCCGGTAGAACCGACAACATAGCCTGTATAAGTTGTAGTGATTCCAGGCTTGCTCTCGTAGGTCGCGCCTACTTTTGGCGTAGTGCCGGTGGAACCGTCAGCATAGGTATAGACAATGGGAGATTTGCCGTCCCAGGAAACACCTTTTTGGGGGTCTGCAGGACCAACATATGTGTTGCCGGTATTGCTTGTCGTGCTTCCACCGGAAGTGAGTTTATTTCCAGTAGAGGTGCCGGTGGTGGGCGTTTTATCTTTAGAATCAGATGTACTGTCCTTCTTCGGCTTTGTTGTGGAAAGATATTTGGCATAGACAAAGCAATCCTGTTCACCAACTTTAGCCTCATACCACCCAGTCTCCGTCAGGCTGTCTTTAACTATTTTCACGATATCACCTTTACTTAAGGTGCCAATCTTTTTGTGGGTAGTACTGGGACCAGTCCGGTAATTAACCGTCCCAACGGAATACATCTTCACATAAACCTTTTCAGGGGTAGCCGTCTCGTTGGAGGAAACCGGCGGTTCAGAACTTATACGTTGTGTGGATATAATTTCTTCTTCAGGTTGAATTGCTTCAATTATGTTTGAAACGTCATTATTGGCCGTCGTTTCATATTGACCTACAGTTTCTTGTGCAGCACAAGCATATAATCCAATAATAAGAAGTGTGGTAATACTCAGGAATATTTTTTTCATAAATTACCTCAGGAAAGAACAAGGTTTTGGGGTTTGCATAAGGAAAGGCCTTTGGGATTAAGAAATATATTCCTTGAGCACTTCATATGCACTGTTGATTTTCTGTGCATATGCCGTATCATCAGCAGAACCTTTGTCTGGATGGAAGGCTTTAATTAAGCGATTGCGTTGAGACTTAATATCCTCAAGAGATACATTCTCTAAATTATCAAGCATAAATAATGACATAGCCTGTCGGAGCTCATCAGCAAGTGCACTAATATTAGAATTTTCTCTATCTTCTGCCCGGTCTTCCTCTTGAGATCCTTTACTTTTCTGCCATGCTGTCTGAAAGAACAATAAAAACTCATCCATCCCTTTTGGATTATCATATTCCACCCGATTGGAGAGGAGCTTTTTCTTCGCCTTAGCTTTAGCTGAATAATCCAAGATCTCTTCGTGGTAGAAATAGGGATTGTTCATTTTTAGAATAAATAACAACTCCCCTTTTACCTTATCCCCCAGAACACCTTCTTTGAACTCTTCGGCATTAAAAGTAAGGTTAAACTCTTCAATATTGTAGAAGTTAAAGAAAACAGTCTTTTCATCGATATCATATCCCAAATAGAAAAGCTTGTTCTCTGTGTCAATATGAATAGAATAATACCAGTGTGTTTCGTGGAAACGAGGGCGAAGCTCGGTATTTGAGTATTCTATGTATGCTAAAAGGGAACGAAAATCTTCCAAATCGTAATGAGCTTTAACACTATCCTTCATATATGAAGGAACTTTGGACATGCAATCCGAACACAAATAGTTTCCATCGTGTAACTTCAATCGAGTCAACAGATTCGTTTTTTTGCCACAATGAGCACAATTGATTTCCTTAAAGATTCCCATAATATTTTTCTCCTAAAACAAAAAGTGCGCAGCCGAAGCTGCGCACTGAAAAATGCAAAGCCCCGAATGCTGCGACGCAAACTTTCGTTCCCAAAGAAGGTATGCGAAAATGGGCATGCATTTTTACCAAAGTAAAAACGCACACCTTCTATAGGAACAACTATTTAGTTTACGTCGCATGGTCATTATACCGCGCACGCAAAGAAAAAGCAATATTGTTTTCAAAATTTTCTGTTTATTCAATTGTATAATAAATTTGTTGAGAAATTACGCTGGTATTGATGATTTATAATTGTCGGGAATATATTGCAGGTGAAGTTGTAGTAAATAACTCCACAAAAAACATCCACATTTATCAAATTAATTATGTGTTGGCGATCTTCTTGTGCCAGAATTACTATAAGAAACGCCTGGTTAATGTATGAGGTAAGGGTAAAAATTGAACTTACCTACCTGGTGTACTAGAATGTTTCTTTTTATCCGACAAAAACAGTCTCCAAAGAACGATTTACTTTGGAGACTGTATATGGGCACATAAAAGCAGTTGTCGAGTGTATGAATATTCCCGGCAAAATCCACAATACTATACTTTTTTAACCGCTCTTCCCGCTCGACCATCTTTTGGGTACGGAGTTCCCTCCGGAATCAACCAACCGGAACTTGTCTTATATGCACCAGGCAGTTTGCCGGCAACACACAGATTTTTTATTGTGGCTCTACACTTGTCGTGTTGAGCGGCATATTCTGTTGCGGAAATATACTTCTGCTCTTGTTTGACAATATCAGAAAAAGTTTTTTCATTGAGAATCACAAGTTTATTTGTATCATCTATGTATGCCAATGTTTCGCCACTGGCCTCTTCTATGTTGGCAATTGCCGTATTCCAATATCCGTCTTTTCCCTTAAAAGAATGTGGCTTGCTAAATGAGGTCAAGAGGCGAATTAGATCCTGCTCTGTTGGAATTAGAACCGATCCGTTCTGACAGAGTATATACACTTTTTTGTTGTACGATAGCAATCTTAATTTCATTTTGTTTACCTCGATTTCTTTGTAAGGTGTTGATAAAGTTATGAATAAGCGCTTATTTCGCGGTGTTTCTCAAAAAACAATTAATCAAATTAATCAAACGGCAAAAGGACTTGCAGATGGTAGTGCCGAGGCGCAAAGGGAACAGATCAAGCGAGATAGTCCCTTTTCTGCACAGATTAATCAAGCGTTTGCCGGATACGAAGAGTTTGCTTACTTGGTGTCATTGGGTCTTACCGAAGCGGAGGTAACACGGCGATCCCTGATAAGAAGTATTGATTTCAATTTATATATTAGTTCTAAACGGCGCACCAATTATGAGTTGATGCAGCAAGGGTTGTCTCCGTATGCCGAAGACGATCCTAATAGCTATATTGTACTTCATCATATTGGGCAAGGAGCAGATGCTCCGTTTGCGGAATTAACGGCAACCGAGCATACACAATGCGGAAATGCTAAAATTCTGCACAGCAATATAGTGGATAGTTGGCGGAGAAATCCAGAACAAGATAAAAGCTATATGACTGAAAAAAGTGCGTATTGGAAAAAGCGCGCAAAAAACGACGTTACTATCTGTGGTGAAAAAGCTGAAATAATTCCCTTGCAGCCTCAATTATCGCAAAAGGATCAAACGCGTTTAATGCAAAATGCAATCGAACAGCTATTTGCAGAATGCAGCGTTTCTGACCTTAGCTATATTTCGAACCTGGCGCAGAGTTATATCCTTGCAAAAGAAATCGGGGCACACACTGTAGAAGAGTTTATTCTCAGCTTAAATAGTGTATCAGGCAGCGGCATCATGTGCCCTGTTTGTGGAAAGACAAATATATCTCTTTATGGCAGCTACAGAACAGATAAAGAGCGGAAACAAAAATATAAGTGTAACACCTGTGGAAAGGTGTTTTCTGCATTCTATAACACGATTATTCAAGGTAGTACATTATCTTTGTTTGGCTGGTTACGGTTTATTGATTGCTTGTATAACGGATACTCTATAAAGAAAACGGCCCAACTGTGTAGCATAAGCGAAGCTGCTGCTTTTCAAAATCGATTGCGCGTGTTTTATGCCCTTAGTCTGTTGGAACAGCAGGTTTTGCTTGAGGGCCGTATAGCAATAGATGAAACTTATGTGCCGGTAAGCTATAAGGGAAATCGTACACAACAGAAGGAATTTTCTATGCCGCGCGCCGTTCGCAGACGGGGACACGAAAATCATACTCCGGGAACATCCAAAAATCAAGCATGCATTATATGTGCAATTGACGACAATGGAACCTCAATTGCAAAGATTGCGGGTACAGGAGGTTCAACGGCAAAAAAGATAAGTTGTGCGATAAAAAGCTACATCAAAGGTGATACTTTAAAGTCGTTATATTCAGATAAGTCCAGTGCGATTCGAAGTTTTGCTCAAATCAACGGCTTCCCTATTCAGCAGATCTCTATGCGGAAGCCTAACTATAAGGACGGCGAAGGCTATGAAACTGTTCGTCAGATTCAGCGAGTAAATGCATACCATTCTCGATTAAAAAAGTTTCTGGCAAGATTTAATGGCATATCTTCAGAGCTGCTGCAAGGGTATGTATCTCTTTTCTCCTGGCGAGATCGAAACCGAGATAACCCGCTAATTGACGCATATAAAGAGCTGCTGACCATAATGGTTACTCCCAATTTATACAAATCCTTTGAGCAGCTTGTAGGAGAACGAGCTGGTTTCCTACAGACCCCTCAAGATATCGCTTCGGACGTGTACTATTTTTCAAGTATAACAAGTAAGACCAAAGCGGAACAAATGTATGCTCTATTTGCCAAAGGTGCTTCTCAGGCTGAAATCGCACGAAAGTTTAACTGTTCCAGGCAAGCGGTTCATTTACGAATAAAACAATTCAGAGAGCTTGGCCTGGCATATAAAACAGAATTGGACATCATAAAAGAAAATAAAAATCGTGTTTTTCAAGACTATGAGATAGATAAACTAAAAAAGTATAATGAATATAGGGACCGATGGCTCGAAATGCTTGAAAAGAAAGAGTTATGGAACGGAACACAGGAAGATTTTTTAAACGAAATGCAGAGACAGTACGGTATAAGCAGGCAAACCGTCAAAAACAATTTGGCGTGTGCAAAACGCATAAAGAATCTGCGGGAAGTTTTTTATATCAGTGAGCAATACGAGTTTCTTACGCTACAAGAGGTTTTCGAGGCTGTTTATAAACGGTATAAAGAGCTTAATGCGCTCTATCCGAGACTTCCGCGGGATCGATATTATTCTATCCTTACTGAAGAGTACAACTATAGAAAAAGTATGATTCAGACGATTGTTGTGGGAATGGAAAGCAAGAGCATCGATTGGGGAGGAAAGCTTAAGATTAAAATACCAATGGCCCAGACACTTAATCGAGATCGAGCTGTCTTTGTGGATTGCCTAAAATGGACAGGAACAAAAGCAGATTTTTTGAAATTTGCCGCACAAAAATATGGCATTTCAACCAGAACAGTCAACGAGATACTTTTGCTTAACTGCATGGCAGATCCTAAAAGATATGAAATCAGTAAGCTTGACTAGGCAACGATAGGAATAGGCGGGATGGTTGTTATGTCATGTAACGAGGCGTAAGATTCTTGACGACTCAGCGAAGCACATAGCTCGTGGTGAAGATCGATATTGGGGATGTTTTTGTGGTTTTCAATCCAAACAAACAGATTAAGATAGTAGTTTAAGTACTTAGTGGAAACGCCGCAATAAGGCTCCAGTGCCTTCCTTAAGCGGTAATGCATATTGTTGATATTTTGGATGTGAAAAGCTCCCCGGACCTCAGGAGGACTGTTCATGCTCTTAGGTTTAACGTGTGCTTTCATCTGAATGAGCTGGACAGCTTTAGTGTTGTTCTTAAAATAATTCTTCATACCAATAGCTTTGTCGGAAATAAAGACCGTCTCCGGCATAATTCGATTATCAAAGGCATGGGAAAGCATGGCGATTGTAGGTTGACCTTTCCCAAGAACTTCTCCATATACCTGTCCATTCCGTTCTAAGGCACACATCACACAAGCACGGGAACCGGTTTGTTCACGACTGTCAGATCCGCGCTTATATGCCTTGCGTGGCATAGTAAAATCTTTGCTTTTTGTGTGATTCCCTTTATAGCTGATGCCGAAAAATGTTTCATCTGCTTCAACAATGCCCCCAAGCATTCTACCTTCCTGGTCATGTTGCAATGCGTTCAAGACCTTATGGCGCCAAGTAAAAGCCGTTTGTACGCTGATATTACATGCAGCAGCGCACTTTTGTAAGGATGCACGCGTCAGGAGAAGCTCGATAAACTTTTGCCACGTTTCCGAGTCGTGGCGAGTACGAGATACCACGGAAAAAGAATCTTCATAGAAAACAGTATTACAACTCTTGCACTTATAGCGTTGTTTGCCGTTTTTATCTTTTCCATACTTAACGATTTGCCGGCTCTCACAGCGCCTGCAGCATTCGCACTTTGCGGCAGGGGTTTCCAATGCAGATCGATTAAGCAGCCCAAGAACGCGAGAAGAAAGAGCTTGAAGCTCGTCTTGGCTTAACTCCTCTGCTGCAGAAATAAGATCATTTAAAATAGCCATAACATAAACCTCTTATAGGTAGTCTTTATCTATCTATATTATAGCCGATTGGCTAGTTTGTGTCAAGAGGCAATTGAATAAAAATACAGGAATCCCAACGGAATTCCTGTATTTTTGTGGTTATCAACTACAAACTTTAATAGAGCCCCTCAAGGGGAAGGCTTGGAGGCGGATTCCTCACGTGCGTTGGGAATGACGGGGGGAAGGACCGCCCAGGACGCCGGTCCCTACAGGGGGAACGGATTCCTCTCGGGAACAGGGAATGACAGGGGGTTTTGTAAAATTTTATGTTGTCAAGTAAAATAGAAAGATATATAATGAAGGTAAGTATTTAACACAGCGGTATTGCGGCTGGTTTTTACCTGAGGAGGGGTTTCCGTGAATACAAAAATCTTTAAGAAAATCCTGGCGTGGGTTTTGTGTGTGGCGCTGATGTCCGGCGTTGTACAAGTCGCGGCTTTTCCCAGCGGCGAAGAGTGCGTCTGTGATGAAAAAT
>JAZUMI010000129.1:0-21306 GCA_045603505.1 Acutalibacteraceae bacterium | reverse complement strand
TATGGCAGAAATTATTGAAGGCACTCATGATTTTAGCCCTGAAGAAAAATATGTTATGCCAACCGAAAAGGAAGTACTTGACCATTTAGAATGGTTCAAGGACCAAAAACTCGGTTTTATGATGCATTGGGCACCGGGCAGTCAGTTCTCTGTTATTGAATCTTGGTCACTCGCAACCAAATCTCCTTGGGATGCACGAGAAACCGATGTACCATGGATGCTACAGGAAGTAAATTGGACCGATGATATTAAAGAATATCGTGAAGCACTCAAAAACACTAATAAAACATTTAACCCTGTTAAATTCAATCCTGAACAATGGGCAAAAATGGCAAAAGAATGCGGATTCAAGTATCTTCTATTCACAACAAAACACCACGACGGTTTTTGTATGTATGATACAAAGTATACAGATTATAAGGTTACTGCTAAAGATTGTCCTTTCCACACCAACAAAAATGCCGATATCGTTCGTGCTCTTTACGATGCATTCCGCAAAGAAGGTCTCGGAATTTCTACATATTTCTCAAAGCCTGACTGGAATAGTCCTTATTACTGGTCGCCTGAACTACCAAACGACCATAATATAAATGTTAATTATGACCCGCTTGTTCGTACTGACTTATGGGATAAATTTGTTGAGTACTCGCATAATCAAATGTTAGAACTTGCAACAAATTATGGTAAAATTGATATTCTTTGGCTCGATGGCGGTCAGGTTTCTCCCGAATTTAATAATCAGGATATTAGGCTCGGCGAGGTTGTTGACAAAATTCGTGCTACCACACAGCCACACTTAATTGTTGCTGATAGAACTGTTGGCGGTAAGTATGAAAATATATTAACACCTGAACAAACAGTTCCTGATAAGCCGATAAATGTTCCTTGGGAATCTTGCATAACAATTGGCAGAGATTGGGCTTATCACTACGATGGTAACGAATATCTTAAATCTGTTACCGAAATAATCCATTTGTTTATCGGCGTTGTTGCAAAGGGCGGAAACCTTGCATTAAACATAACACCTCAACCTGATGGTGAAATTCCCGCAACAATGCTCGAAACTCTAAACGAATTCGGAAACTGGCTTAAAATCAACGGAGAAGGCATTTATGGCACAAGACCTGTTGCTCCCTATTCTAACGGAAATATTCGTTACACTCAAAAAGACGGCAATATTTATGCATTTATTTTATACAATAGAAAATATCGCCCCCAAAGAGCCGCAGAGTTATTTATCGATAAAAAGGTAAAAAGCATAACTCTTCTTCGCACCGGCGAAAAAGTTCCGTTCACACAAAAAGGAAATATCGTTATTGCTGATACGAAAAACTTACCACTTTACAATCTCAAATATGCAGATTGCTTAAAAATTGAATTTTAACAAAAAAAATATCCGAGAATTTCTCGGATATTTTTTTATTTATATGTAACACAAACTGGCGATGGCATCTGTAATCTTTCTATAAGTTCAAATCCGTTGTCCGTTTCTTTTAAAACAGTAACATCGTTTGATTGTTCATTAGTACAGAAAAATAAATCTTCTATAATATCAAAATCGCGTGGACCATCACCGAAACAATCATAATTTCCAATAAGTTCCAAAGTCTCACCACAAATTTTAAATTTCGAAATAGTATTAGCACCGCGATTCGAAATATAGAGATATTCGCCCTTAATTCTTATTGCTGCTGCAGTGTTCTTACCTTCGTACTTAGGCAAGGCTTTATATGTATCAAGATAAATAAACTGATTTCCACTTACCTTAAACACACTGACAGAAGAAACCAACTCATTTACGCAGTAAAGCAAGGTTTTATCCTCTGAAAAAACAAGGTGTCTTGCGCCATATCCCTCTGGTACTGTAGCCGTTGAAACAACGTTAAGCGAAGCATCATAACAAAAAATTGTATCAATACCTAAATCTACACATAATACGTGATTTTTATCAGGCGTTGAAGTTACAAAATGTGTATGCGGTGCAGTTTGCCTCGTTGGATGAACACCGACCCCGTTATGCTTCACAACCTTTTCGGGCAATTTTGTGATATTTCCCGAAAGATAATTAACAACATAAATCTCTTCGTTAAGCACTGTCAAATGGCAAGGTACTATTCCGTTTGTAGAAATGATTTTCGATGAATTTGTAAGTCTACCAAATTCATCAATAGTAAAACTCTGCGCACCACCAAAATGATTTTGAAAATCGGTTTCACGAAGAATTACATGTGCTTTATCATCTGCAATAGTCATATACATCGGTCGGTCAACATGTGTTACTTCCGAAAAAATAAGTTGCCCGTTTTTTAAAACATAATGATAAATACCGCCGTTTTCATCACAAGAACAAAAATAAATATTCTTCATAACATCACCTTAAGAATATTGCAATAAAACGCTCTTAAAATACTCGCACGAATCAAAGTAGACCTTATCTATTGCAATTTTTTTGTTACTATTAGTGTCATTTGATAAAACAATGTTTAAAATCTCTGATTTTGCAACCTCTGTTCTACCCAAAATTAAATTAATAAGTTCTTTATTCTCGCTTGTAGCGCCCTCTGCTGATATCTGATTGCTTTTTTTGGTAGCTTCAATAACAATCTTACCAATAACTGATGAAGCGTAATCGGTAATATTTAACTCATCTGCAGGCAAATCTTGCTCTTCTTCAACCGTGTGTTCCTCTGGTATATTTTCATCGATATTTTCTTTAACCACAGATTGTTGCTCAAACAAATTATTGAGTTCTTCAATTTTTTGTTTTAACTCCGAAATCTCTTTTTTCTGAGTATTAATAATTTTTTCTTGTTCTTCAATAATTTTATTTGTCTCATTGAGTTTCAAAAACAATTCTTCACTCTGCTTAATTAACTTTTTCTTTAACATAGAGTTTCCTCCCCCTAATTTTCAAAAAAATCGAAAATAATATAATAGAAATTAAAATTCCTAAAGAGCAACCGAAAAAATCAATAAAAAAATCTCTTAGTTCACAACTTCTGCCAACTACAAACAGTTGGTGAATCTCATCACTAGCCGCATAAATAGCAGAAATACAAAAGCTCATTATAATTCGTAAGGATAACCTAACTTTTTCATAGGTTATAATCGAAAGCATAACAAAAAATCCAAGTGAAGCAAAGAGAGAAAAGTGAGCGAGTTTACGCACCGCAAACTGATATTTAGAAACTATATCTTTTTGCTCTTCTGCTGTTAAATCGTTATAATCCTTATTTAACACTTTTACCATACCGATAATTACTTTACTGCTTGTTTTGGCAGATTGGGTGGCATTTTGCGCAGAAAAATAAAAAATTAAAGACATAATTAAAACAGAAAGTATAATAAAGGATATTCTGAAAAATCTAAGTTTCATTCATAATGCTCCAAAAATACAGCCGTCACAAATATAATATGTGACGGCTGAGAATTATTTTGTTGAACTGTAATAGTTCATTGGATTAACCCAAGAATTATTTCGCATCAAACCAAAGTGCAGATGATATCCTGTTGAGGAGCCGGTTGTTCCAACATAACCGATAACCTGACCTTGTTTAACCGTTGCACCATTTGCAACCGCAACAGTATCCATATGAGCATAATATGCCTTAATTCCCTCGCCTTTAACAGTACCATGGTCAATAGCAACATAATTACCGTAACCACCGCCACATCCGCAAATCGGTCTTTTTGAACGATGCGGACATCCTGTATAAGTTTTGTAAACGGTTCCATCTGTAATGGCAACAATTGGTTTTCCGTAAATACCACTACCCGCAATATCGATACCGGCATGAAGTCTGCCTTTTCCTGAAATAGGATGAGTGCGGTATCCAAAACTCGAAGAAATGCTCATACAAGAAGGAACGGGCCAAACAAACCCACTCTTTGAATTGATAAATGTTTTTCCAGAACTGCTATTAAGAATAGACTGTAATTCTTTTTCCTTAGCCTTAATGGTTTTTTCAAGCTCTGCGTTTTCGCTTTCAATATCAGACTGTTCAGAAGCAATGCTATTATAAATACCCTCTGCTTCTTTTTCTTCCTGCTCTAACTGACTTTGAATTTTCAAAATGCTATTTTTTGTTGCCGTTTGTTTTTCAAGAAGTTTCTTGTTTTCCTCATTCTTCTTATTGAGTTCTTCAATAACTGCAACTATATCTTCCATTATTTTTTTATCGTGAGCCGAAACAGAAGCTGTTAACTGCGATAATTGAAGATAATCAGCAAAATTTTCAGCACCTAAAAGAATATTTATATTCGACTGTGTATTAGTCATATAAATTGCACGAAGTCTTTTTTTGAAAACCAGTTTTGTAGCTTCGATTTCTTTGTTTTGCTTATCAATTTCTGATTTGTTTTTAGAAATAGCAGAATTGATATTTGATATTTCCTGATTACATCTTCGTATCTGAGCCTGAGTATTAGCAATCTTGCTTTGAAGCGCATTTACAACCGCCTTTTGGTCGGCTTTTTCGCCTTTAAGTTTTTTAATCTGCGCCTCAAGTTTTTTTGATTCAGCCTGAAGCTCAGCTATATCACTCTGCAAATCACTTTTTTTAGATGCTTCAACCTTTGGCACACTGTAAAACACAGCAAATGTCATAATAAAGCACAAAACAAAAATTGTTGTTTGCTTAAAAACTTTTTGCATTTTTTCTCCTAACCGAGAGCCGAAAACTCACTGCCCTCACGTTTCAAATACTTACCTATGATTATAAAACTTCCTATTGCACCGGCAACAATACCGATAGCAACAAATATTCCAAACAGATACCAAGCCATATCGCTATATGCAATAATTTCGGAAACACCTAATGTTTCGATAAGGGTTTCTGTTGCAACACGATAACAGAAATACAACAATCCTTCAGCAATACCTGCCGAAAGTATACCAATTAAAATTCCTTCAATTACAAAAGGAATTCTTATAAATGTATCAGTTGCACCGACTGCCTTCATAATGCTAATTTCTAACTTGCGGTTATACATTGTTACTCTAATTGTGTTAGAAACAATAACAAGAGAAATAACAATTAGAATAGCAATTATCCATATTCCCGCCATAGTAATACCCTTCTTTATAGCGGTAATTGTATCGGCTAAATCACTCTGTGACTGAATAGTATCAACACCATTGAGTTTTTCAATTTCCTTAATTGTTTCATCGAAAAACTCCATATTCTCCATTTTAACCTTTACAGCGGCAGAAATAGGGTTTCCATACTCATCATCAAGGAATGTAAAATATTCTTCCTGACCTTCAAGCATTGATTCCTTAATAGTGGCAAGGCCCTGTTCACTTGAAATATACTCAGCATCTTCAACATTTTCAATTGCCATTATTTCATCACGCAAAGCCATAGCTTCATCTTCATTATGAATAACATAATCTGAATCATAAATGCCGTTTTTATCGGGTTTTACACCTTCTTCTGTATCAGAAGAAGCATCCTCCTCATCAATGCTGTTACCATATAATGCCCAGTTGTAATCCTTCATATAAACCATAACTACGTTCTGTTTTTCAAGATTACCAACTGCGATATTAATGTTTTCGGAAACGAGCATTGCAAGACCAATAATAACCATGCAGGCAACCAAAACGCCAACGGATGCAATTGACATAAGTCGGTTAACCCAAACATTTTTAAAACCTTCGCCGATGAGATATCTAACGCTACCAAGTTTCATTAAATATCACCTCCGACATTGTCTGCAACAATTCTGCCCTTATCGAGCATAATAACTCTATGATTGAAATCTCTTACAAGATTATGGTCATGCGTAACCATCAGAATTGTTGTTCCTCGCTTATTAATTTCTGTAAGCAATTCAACAATTTCATAGGACATATTTGGGTCTACATTTCCTGTAGGCTCGTCCGCAATGATAAGGTCCGGTGCATTAACAAGGGCACGTGCGAGACCAACACGCTGCTGTTCACCGCCCGAAAGTTGATTAGGCATAGAACGTGCTCTGTTTCCAAGCCCAACTTTACTAAGTGCCTTAGAAACCTCTACTCTTACATGTCTTCCAGAATCTCCCACAACATGCATAGCAAATGCTACATTGTTGAAAACATTCATTGTTGGAATAAGTCTGAAATCCTGAAACACTATTCCCATTGTTCTGCGAAGTTTAGGAATTAATCTGCGGGGCATTTTGGTTAAATCAAAACCATTAACCTTGATTTTTCCCGTATTAGCTTTTTCTTCGCGCATTATAAGTTTCATAAAGGTACTTTTACCTGCGCCCGAAGAACCAACAATAAATACAAATTCGCCTTTGTTAATCTTTATATTTACATCTTCGAGAGCGTGTGTACCTGTTTTATACATTTTTGAAACGCCGCTAAATTCAATTATTGGCTCATTTGGTTTTTCAACCTGAAAACCGGCGTTTGATGTTTCTTCCATTAGTTTTCTCTCTTTCAATTAATACTTGATTGGATTGCTTTTTAGATACTTATTAACCATAAGTGCAATTTTGAAAATAATCGCATGGTCAAATTCTCTTAAATCTAAACCTGTGATTTTCTTTATCTTTTCAAGTCTGTAAACAAGGGTATTTCTATGAACAAACAATTTTCTTGAAGTTTCAGAAACATTAAGATTGTTTTCGAAGAAACGCTGAATTGTGAAGAGCGTTTCCTGGTCAAGACTATCAATTGAACCACGTTTAAAAACTTCCTTTAAGAAAGTGTCGCAAAGAGTTGTAGGTAATTGATAAATTAGTCTTGCAATACCGAGATTATCGTATGCAATAATCGTTTTCTCGGTATCAAACACCTTTCCAACCTCTAATGCAGCTTGAGCCTCTTTAAAGGAACGTGCAAGGTCTTTAATATTGTTTACGGTTGTTCCAATACCAATTGTAACATGCAAATAAAATTCGCCCGAAATAGTATCGGCAATTGTTGATGCCAATTTTTCAATTGTTTTTGAATCGATACCCGCTTTTGTTTCCTTTACAAGCGCAATATCATTCTCGTTTATGCTAATAACGAAATCTTTAGACTTATCGGGGAAAAGATTCTGAACAATATCATAAATAGAAATATCATTTGATTCAAGTGAACGGATAAGGAAAACGGTGCGCGAAACATCACTGTTAAAGAAAAGTTCACGTGCTTTCAGGTGGATGTCGCCCAAAAGGATATTATCAAGAATTACATTTTTTATAAAATTGCTTCTATCATATTTCTCGTCGTAATAAAACTTTATATTAGAGAAAGAAACAGCAATGATTCCTGCATATTTTGCAGCAGCAACATCGTTACCCTCAACAAAAACAGTATAGTTTGTTCCCTGATTACCTGTTATGGTTTTAAAGGTATATCCATCAACGCTAAAACTATCTCCTGCACCTACAACAACATCGAAAGACTCTCCGATTTTGCTGAGTTCACTACAAGCTATAATACTAAAATTTTCATCAACCACACCAAAAGTACGGTCTACTGCATCCTTCATTTGATGGATTACGCCCTGAAAGAGACGGTTAGACATAATTAAACACATCCTATATTTTTTATATATAATCATAGATAATAATATTTTACACAAAAACGACACATATTGCAAGAGAATAATTTAAAAATACACAAAAAAGTTACAAATTTATTACAGTGCAAAAACTAAAATATCCCGAGCATAAAAACTCGGGATAAAAAACATTATTTAAGAACGCCTCTTTTGCATGCCTCAATGCATTTTCCGCAAGCCGTACAAAGTGAATAATCAACCACTGCAAGATTGTTTTCAACCTTAATGGCCGCACTTTCACAAGCCTTTTCACAAAGTTTGCAACCAACACAAGAAACCTTGCAATTTTTCACCACAGGAGCTCCTTTTTGTTTGTTAGAGCAATTAACAGTTACCTTATGATTCTTTGGAATTATAGAAATAAGTGATTTAGGGCAAACATTAACACATTTGCCACAAGCCATACATTTATCTTCACAAATAATCGGTCTGCCATTTTCAAGCGTTATTGCATCAAACGGGCATTCTTTAACACAGTCACCAAAACCGACACAACCAAAACTACAACTTACAGGACCGCCATAAATGAGAGATGCTGCAGTACAACTCATAAGTCCTTCGTAGTTATATTTATTAAGTGTATTTCCATGTCCGCCTTTACAAGCAATGAAGGCAACCTTTGGTTCACTTGTGAGGGTTACACCTAATATCTCAGAAATCGCAGATAATGCAGTTTCTCCACCAGGTGCACATTTATTAGGTTCCGCCTCTCCTGCCGCAACAGCCGCAGCATAACCATCGCATCCTGAATAGCCACAAGCACCACAGTTAGCGCCCGGTAAAGCCTCTCTGATTTTTTCTTGTTTTTCATCAACAGGAACAGCCATATATTTAGAAGCAAGAGCAAGTCCTACACCTGCAATTAAACCAATAACGGCAACAATTACAACAGCAATTAAAATATCCATATATTACCCTCCTATTCCGGCAAAGCCTAAGAAAGAAAGAGAAACAAGTGCCGCCGCAATTAAGGTTATCGGAAGTCCCTTTAAGAATTCAGGCACATCAGCATTTTCAATTTTTGAGCGAACACCGGCAAACAATAACATTGCAAGCATAAAACCAAGACCTGCGCCAAGAGCATTAAATATAGACTGAACAAAATTCATGTTCTCGGTTATATTTAACATGGTAACACCAAGCACAGCACAGTTTGTTGTGATGAGCGGTAAATATATACCAAGAGCATTATAAATTGGTTTTATAAAACGCTTTAAGAATATCTCAATAAGTTGAACAATTGCCGCAATAACAAGAATAAACACAATTGTTTCAAGATAGGTGTAGTTTGGATAGAGCAAATAGGTATAAATTGGGTGTGTAACAGCAGTTGCCACAACCATAACCAATGTTACTGCAACACTCATGGAAAAAGCAGTTGCAGGTTTCTTGGAAACACCAAGGAAAGGACATATTCCAAGGAATTTTGAAAGCACCATGTTATCCGTAAGGATACCGGCAAGAAGTATTGAAACGATAGATGTTGTATTATTCATTACCAGTTACCTCCTCGCAATTTGATGCACTTTTACACATGCCTCTTGAGGGACAGCTTTCGCATCCTAAATGTTCTACAATTTCCTTACCTTGTTTCTTAGCGATAGCATTTGAAGCGGCAACAAGGATACCGAAAACAAAGAAGCCTCCGGGTGGCAAGAGGAAAACAATCATAGGACTGATAAACTCTGCCGTAACAGTAAGTCCAAATATGGTTCCTGCACCTAAAAGTTCACGAATAGCACCCATAAGGGTTAAAACTGCAGTAAAGCCAATTCCCATACCAAGACCATCAAGTATACTTGGTACAACAGAATTCTTGGATGCAAACATCTCAGCTCTTGCCAAAATAATACAGTTTACAACGATTAGTGGAAGATAGATTCCAAGAGCTGTATCAATTGAAGGCAAAAATGCTTTAACCAACATTTGAACAACGCTAACGAAACCGGCAATGACGGTTATAAAGGCGGGAATTCTCACCTTATCAGGTATTACATTACGAAGTAAAGAAATAACTAAATTTGAGCACACTAAAACTATTGTTGCCGAAACGCCCATTCCGATTCCGTTGATAGCGGCAGTAGTAACTGCAAGTGTTGGACAAGTTCCCAGAACCAATCTTAGAACAGGATTTTCTTTTATAAAACCATTAGTTAAATATTTTAAATAATCTTTTTTCATTCTGCCGCACCCCCGTTCTTAATAATTTGTTGATATAAACTTAATGCTTCATTCACGGCACTTGTTACTGCTTTTGAACTTATTGATGCGCCAGTAACTGCATTAATCTCATTAGCAGATTCATTTGCACCGTTTTTAACAACAGTTATTGTACCGTTTTTATCTGAAAACTGCGAATAAAACTTTTCTTTAGTTACGTTTTGACCGAGTCCGGGTGTTTCTCCCGAAGCATCTAAAATATCAACACCAATTACTTTTCCGGAAACATCTACTGCAGTCATAACAGACACATCGCCACCATATCCTTTAGCAGAAAGCGAAAAGATATATGCTTCAGGATTTCCGCCGTTTATCGCAACAGAATATTGGGTTGCGTTTCCGTTTTCATGGGTAAAACTCTGCTCGGTAAAATTCTCAGCACTAACTAAATTCTTCATCGCTTTTATGCGGTTTTCTTCAGAAAGTTTTGAAATTTTATCCACAGTAACAAAATTTGTTAAAGCAAGTGCAAGAGGAATAATAATACATATTCCGGTTAAAACTACAATTGGTTTAAAAATGTCTTTCCAATTGGATTTAAAAAAATTAAATATTTTATTCATATTCCGCACCTCACTTTTTAACACCGAAAGGCTTATGCATTGTAGCCTTATTTATATACGGAACAAGAATATTCATAATAAGTATCGCATACGAAACGCCCTCTGTTAACGCTGCGAATTCTCTTATAATAAAGGTCAAAAAACCGCAACCAACACCGAAAATAAGTTTACCGTAATTAGTTGTAGGGGATGTTGTGTAATCGGTAGCCATAAATATTGCGCCGAGCATAAGTCCGCCGCCGAAAACCTGAGTTGTTACAGTAGTTAAATCGCCACTCGAAATTAGAGTAAGTAATGCAACAGTACCGATAAAACACAAAGGTATAATGGGTTTAATAACTCTTCGGATTATAAGATAAATACCGCCGATTAAAAGCAAAAATGCTGAAGTTTCACCAATACAACCACCATGCATACCGAAAAATAGTTCTTTAAAAGAAATTTCAAGTGTTTCTGCACCGAGCGGTGTTGCAGAGGTTATCGCCTCATAGCGAACAGGCTCATAAAAAACAGTCATAGCAGCAGGGAAAGAAACCAACAGAACAATTCTTGATGCTAAAGCAGGGTTTACAAAGTTATATCCAAGTCCGCCGAACATCTGCTTAACTACAATAATAGCAACAACGCTTCCGATTGCCGCCATCCAAAGCGGTACGGCAGAACTTAAATTCATAGCTAAAAGCAAACCTGTAACAACCGCTGATAAGTCCCCAATTGAATTAGGCTTTTTGAGAAGTTTATTCCAAATAAACTCAGCCAAAACTGCCGAAATAACACAAGTTACTATAAGCAGAACGGCATTAAGTCCAAAAAGTATGCAACCGAAAATAGCCGCAGGAGAAAGCGCAAGTAAAACATCTCCCATAATGCTCGCAGTTGAATCAGGATGACGCAAATGCGGAGAAGATGTAACCGTTAACATATCTTTCATTATTTACTCTCCCTCCTTAACTGTGCTTTTGCTAAGCGCATAGATTGAACAAGCGGTCTTTTAGCAGGACATACATAAGAACATGAACCGCACTCCATACAAGCGACAACATTAAGACTTTTGATAACTTCTACATTGTTTCTATTAGCCGCATTTTCTACCATTGCAGGAAATAGATTCATTGGGCAATACTGCACACATCTTCCACAACGAATGCACGGCGTAGTTTTAAGCGGCTTTGTTTCTTTCATAACAGTAATACCGTTATTTCTCTTCTCAACAACCGCATTCTTATCGTTCATAGCGATGCCCATCATTGGACCGCCCATAAGAATTTTACTTGCTTCCTCATCGATTCCGCCAACAAAATCAAGCAATTCAGAAACCGAAGTTCCGATTGGAACTATAACATTCTTAGGGTCACTAACAGCCGTTCCGTCAACCGTAATGCGCTTAGAAACAAGCGGCATACCCGTTGTAATGAAACGATAAAGTGTACCTATACTCGTAATATTCATAACGATACACTTAGCATCTGCGGGAAGTTTACCAGGGCCTACTTTTCTACCGGTTGCAGAATAAACGATAACCTTTTCTGCACCTTGTGGATACTTTTCAGGCAAACGCATAAGTTTTACCTTATCCTTAGGGTCACGTCTATCAGAAGCAATTTCATATAATTTTTTAATTGCCGCATTTTTATTTGATTCAATACAAATTCTTACACGTTTTATACCTAAAACCCTTTTAATAAGATAAATACCTTCAAGAACATCGTTATAATTTTCGATACACTCTCGATAGTCACTTGTGATATATGGCTCACATTCTGCGCCATTAACAACAAGTGTTGTTATTTTTTTCTTGGGATTCGGTGTTAATTTAACACTTGAAGGAAAGCCGGCACCACCAAGACCAACTAGTCCGCAAAGACGCGCAGCCTCAGTTATATCCTCTGCCTTTTCAACCTTAAATGGTTTTAAATCAGGGTCCTTTTCCATTTTACCATCTGATTCAATGGTAACACAAACACTCGGCAAACCATTCATTATGATTTCACCAACCGATTTAACCGTACCCGAAACACTAGAATGAATATTAGCACTAACAAAACCATTCGCCTCACCAATAAGGGTACCCACAAAAACATTATCCCCTGCTTTAACGCACGGATTTGCAGGTGCTCCTATATGTTGTGACATAGGAATATTAACCATTTTAGGTGCAGGCATTACAACTGTTTCTTTCTCTGCAGTTGCTTTTAAATGCGGAAGATTTACGCCGCCTTTAATTAATTTCACAGGACGAAGTATACTTTCGCGTTTTCCCATATTTTTCTCCTCCAAATTTTCTCGTAAAAACACAATAATTCATGAAATACCATATTATATAATACTACATATTGTGTAATATTACAAGATTTTTTTGCAACAAAAATATCGGAAATACAGCAAAGTATTTCCGATATAGTTAGTTAAAATTTTAACATTTTTCTTACCGATTTTTGAAGACGACAAATGTAAAAAATTGCCATCCTCGAAACCGCAATATCATAAATTATAAAAGCCACATTAACGACTGCTAAAATGATAGGTGCACCATACTTTCCGATATCATTAAACTCTTCAAATGAAACACCTAATGTGCGCGAAGTAGCAAAATATATTGCAAATACACAAAGGTTAAAAAAAGCAAATTTTGTAATCCAAAGAATTACACCTTTAAGTTTGCTTTCGAAAATTGCCTTAAGTATCGGGTAATGGCCGAAAAACAGAACAAAAACAAACTTACTTTCATTTTCGGCAATCAAAAGAACTATTATCGCAGCTGCAAGATAAACCAAAAAAGAAAGTTTTTTATCAGCTTCGACAACGCATACCATTATAGCAAGACTCGCAAGTCCGGGTGCGGCATAAGTAAAGTACGGAAAATAAGAAAGCAACATAAACAATACCGCCAATGCCGCCATTATTCCTCCAAAAGTTATTCTTGTTGTACTGCGCATTTCTTCACCTAACAACAAGAAATAAGGTCGCCACCCATACATTCACAGCAACAGTCTGCACAAATAAGACTTGAACACAAATCGCATCCATCACAACCGCCACCGCTCGAATAGTTGTTATACGGATTGTGCTGTCTACCGGCACTGCGTTGCGCATGACGAAGCGCATTCTGATATTCAGGATTTGAAGGGTTCATTCTGCAAGCCGTTGCAAAATTTGTATACGCTTGGTCAAACCAACCTCTTCTATAAAGCACAGTACCGTTAAGGAAATACCATTCTGCATTTCTTGCGTTTACAGGAACACCATCGAGTAAAACTTGTGCCTCTTCTAAACGATTCTGATTAAGAAGATTTCTGATTTCAGGAAATGAAGTTGAAGTAGAGCTATAATTTGCATTATTTTTATTAGAAGACTTCTTGAAATTTCGTTCGTTCATTATGGCATCGTAAGCATCATTTATTTCCTTCATCTTCTCCCCTGCTAAATCTGCCAAGGGATTATCTGCATAGTTATCAGGATGATACTTTCTTGCAAGTTCACGGTAAGCGGTTTTAACCTGCTCATCGGTTGCATTTTTAGAAATTCCTAAAACGGAATAAGGGTCTTTCATTGTTTTAGCTCCTTTTTAAAAGTTTCTTCAAGTCCTATATAAAGAATGTTAACAAGAACAGGCTTAAATTTCTTTATATCAAGAAGTTCAAATGCCAGTGTTGCTTCATTGATACAAAAATACAGTTTTGAAGATATCTCCTTTAAATCGTAAGATTCCTCAAATTTAAGGCAATTATAAGAACCTGATTTTAGGTCTTGCTCATAATCGCAAGCGGCATCAAGAATGTAAATATATCTTCCAAGACAGTATCCAATTCGTTCAAGAATTCGCTTTTGTGCAGCATCATTACTGCAAAGAGAAAGAATTTTAGACATAGCATCAGCAGTAGGCTCTGCCGCCAAATCAAGAACTTGGTTATCTTCCTTTTCAAGTTCTGATTGTTTTTGAATATACTCTTTAACAATATAATCGATATTCGGGAAAAGTTTGGCCGCCTTTTTATAAGGCATAACAAAAAGCAATTTACATAGATAGAAAAAAAGTTTTTTTATTCCCTTTTCATCGGCAATATTATCAAGCACTTTATAGTATAACATTATCATTGCTGCGGCGCAAGGCATATCAAAACAAGCATTTTCTTTGCAATAATTACACTTTTTCAAAGGATTAAACGTACATCTGCCCGAAATAAACTGCGCACATTCATCCCTCAAAGCCATATCAATAAGAGCAAGAAATGTGAAATCATAACTTAAAGTGAGTCTTGAGAGAATTCCGTATTTTTTGCCGAGTTGTTTACAAAGTGAACAATATATAGCCTTATACGTATCATATTCCTTTATTTTCATTTCAGGTTTATAAATTCTAACATATCCAAACACTTAAATTCTCTCACCTCTTTTCACATTCTATACTAAAAAACACAAATTTTGATGAACAATGTGTAAATTAGAGATATTTTTTCAAAAATTGTCCTGTATACGATTTCTCGCATTTTGCAACCATTTCAGGTGTTCCCTCGCAAACTATCTTTCCACCTCTATCGCCACCATCCGGACCTAAGTCAATAATATGGTCGGCAGTTTTAATAACATCAAGATTGTGTTCAATAACGAGAACTGTGTTTCCTGCATCAACCAACTGTTGCAACACTTCGATTAGTTTATGAACATCTGCTGAGTGTAAACCTGTTGTTGGCTCATCAAGAATATATATCGTTTTACCCGTGCTTCTCTTAGAAAGTTCAGTTGCAAGTTTTACCCTCTGTGCCTCGCCACCCGAAAGTGTTGTTGCGGGTTGACCGATTTTTACATATCCAAGTCCCACTTCATAAAGTGTTTTTAGTTTTCTGTGAATTTTAGGTATGCTTTCAAAGAAGTTCATACCCTCTTCAACGGTCATTTCAAGCACATCGTAAATATTCTTTCCCTTATATTTTATGTTAAGAGTTTCACGATTGTATCTACTTCCGCCGCAAACCTCACAGGGAACGTAAATATCAGGCAAAAAGTGCATTTCAATCTTAAGAATTCCATCTCCTTGACAGGCTTCACATCTTCCACCTTTTACATTAAAGGAAAATCTTCCCGCATTATATCCGCGAGCCTTAGCATCCTTAGTTTGAGCAAAAAGTTCTCTTATATCATTAAACACACCTGTATAGGTTGCAGGATTAGAACGCGGTGTTCTGCCTATCGGAGATTGGTCAATATCTATTACTTTATCTAAATTTTCTATTCCCTCAATAGTTTTATATTTACCCGGGACAGTTTTTGCACGGTTTAGTTTTGATGCCAATGCCTTATAGATAATTTCATTGACAAAAGAAGATTTACCGCTTCCCGAAACACCTGTCACACATATAAATTCTCCAAGCGGAATTTTAACCGAAACATTTTTAAGGTTATTTTCAGCAGCGCCTTTTATAGTTAAGAATTTTCCATTGCCTTTTCTTCTTACGCTCGGCACAGGTATTTTCTTTCTGCCCGTAAGGTAATCTGAAGTAACCGATTCTTTACAGTTTTTAAGTTCATCAAGAGTTCCGGCACAAACCACATTTCCACCGTGTATACCTGCCCCTGGGCCTATATCAACAACATAATCTGCTGCACGAACTGTATCCTCATCATGTTCAACTACTATAAGAGTATTTCCAAGGTCACGAAGCTTCTTCAACGTGGCAAGTAAGCGGTCGTTATCTCTTTGATGAAGACCGATACTAGGCTCATCAAGAATATACAATACTCCAACAAGTGAGGAGCCTATCTGTGTTGCAAGTCTTATTCTTTGGCTCTCGCCTCCCGAAAGAGTTCCAGAAGAACGAGAAAGTGTTAAATAATCAAGGCCAACACTCTGTAAAAAGGAAAGTCTTTCCTTGACTTCTTTTAAAATCGGCTTCGCAATCATTTCATTACGCGGGCTAAACTTTAATTTCTCTATGAATTCAAGAGCATCGTTAACCGACATATCGCAAAATTCTTTAATGTTTTTTCCGCCCACAGTAACGGCAAGATATTCCGGTTTAAGTCTCGCACCGTGGCAGTCAGGACATTCACTTTCGGTCATAAGTGCCTCGATTTCATTTCTTGAATAATCACTATGAGTGTTTTTATATCGGCGTTCAAGATTGTTAACAATGCCCTCAAAAGCCGCATAATATACACCGCCGCCAAGTTCAGGACTGCGGTAAAGTTTAAGTTTTTCTTCTCCCGTTCCGTAAAATATAACCTGCTTTGCCTCATCAGGGATATCCTTGAAGGGTGTATTAATATCAAAACCGAACTTATCCGCAATTCCGTGATAATACATAGTTGCAATAGTTCCCGCATCAGGATTGAAGAAACTGTTAACGCCCCAACCAGATGCCCTAATTGCTCCATCAAGCAAGGATTTATCCTCATCATGCACAATAAGGCGAGGATTAACCTTCATAAACACGCCGATACCTGTACAGGTAGGACATGCTCCAAATGGATTGTTGAATGAAAACATAGTCGGAGTAAGTTCTGGCACGCTAATTCCGTGCTCATCACAGGCATAGCTCTGAGAAAACTGCAATTCTTCCCCACCAATGACATCTACTGATATAAGACCGCCTGAAACACCGGCAGCAGTTTCTATGCTTTCGGCAAGTCGGGAACGAATATCCTCCTTGATTACAAGTCGGTCAACAACAATTTCTATTACGTGCTTTTTATTTTTCTCGAGTTTTATCACCTCGGATAAGTCATAGATATTGCCATCAATTCTTACCCTTACATAGCCTGATTTTCGGGCATTTTCAAGCTCTTTAACATGTTCGCCCTTTCTTCCCTTAACAACAGGAGATAAAATCTGTATTTTACTTCCCTGTTCCAACTGCATTACGGTATCAACAATCTGGTCGGTTGTTTGTTGACTTATTTCCTTGCCGCATATTGGACAGTGTGGTATACCCACACGGGCATATAAAAGTCTTAAATAATCATAAATTTCTGTTACAGTTCCTACCGTTGAACGTGGATTTTTAGATGTTGTTTTCTGGTCAATAGAAATTGCAGGTGAAAGCCCCTCTATGCTATCAACATTAGGCTTTTCCATTTGACCTAAGAACTGACGAGCATAAGAAGATAAGGACTCAACATATCTACGCTGTCCCTCTGCATATATAGTATCAAAAGCGAGTGATGATTTTCCGCTTCCAGAAAGACCAGTAAATACTACAAGTTTATCACGCGGAATTTCAACATCAACATTTTTAAGGTTGTGCTCTGCTGCACCTTTAATGATAATCTTATCGCTACCCAATTTATTTTCCTTCTCTTAATTTATTTATCTTATCTCGTAAGTATGCTGCATGTTCAAATTCAAGAATTTTAGCTGCTTGTTTCATTTCATTGGTAAGACGCTTGATTTCTGCCTCACGTTCAAGTCTTGACATCTTAGAAATTGGCTTATCCTTCTTAACCTTAGTTCCTATTTCGATAATATCTCGAACACCTTTGTTAACCGTAGTAGGAACGATGCCGTTTTGCTCGTTATATTTTTGTTGAATTTCTCTTCTTCTAAAGGTTTCGGTTATTGCACGTTCCATTGATGGTGTAACACTATCGGCATACATTATAACCGTTCCCTCTGCATTTCTCGCAGCCCTACCAATCGTTTGAATTAATGAGGTTTCACTTCTTAAGAAGCCCTCTTTATCGGCATCAAGAATTGCTACTAACGATACTTCGGGAATATCCAGTCCTTCACGAAGTAGGTTGATACCAACAAGCACATCAAATTCGCCAATTCTTAGGTCTCGGATAATTTCCATACGTTCAATAGTATCAATATCATAATGCATATAACGCACTCTTATACCGCTTTTTTCAAGATATTCGGTTAAATCTTCTGCCATTTTTTTGGTTAGTGTTGTAACAAGCACCCTTTCATTTTTAGCAGTACGAAGATTAATTTCACCGATAAGGTCATCAATCTGACCTTCACTTGAACGAACAGAAACCATGGGGTCTAAAAGGCCTGTAGGTCTTATAACCTGTTCGGCAATTTGTGCGCTTTTCTCTCTTTCGAACTCGCCCGGTGTTGCAGATACAAATATTGCCTGATTGATATGCTTATAAAACTCATCAAAGTTAAGAGGACGGTTATCAAATGCGGAAGGCAGTCTAAACCCATATTCAACAAGATTTTCTTTTCGTGCTCTATCGCCACCGAACATTCCTCTTACCTGTGGTAAGGTAACGTGTGATTCATCAACAAAAAGAACAAAATCTTCGGGGAAATAGTCTAGTAAAGTTGATGGTGTACTGCCCTTAGGTCTGCGAGACAACACTCGTGAATAGTTTTCAATACCCTTACAAACACCAATTTCACGAAGCATCTCAATATCATATTCTGTACGTTGTCTTATTCTCTGCGCCTCAATAAGTTTTCCGTTTTCAATAAACTCACGCACCCGTTCTTCCATTTCTTGCTCAATTTCTGCAAGTGCATCCTCCATCTTATCGGGCGGTACTATATAGTGTGAAGCAGGATAAATAGCCGTATGCGAAAGTAAGGTTTTTACTTCACCTGTCAAGGGATTAATTTCGCTTATTCTATCTATTTCATCACCAAAAAATTCAATCCTCAGTGCATTCTCATAAGCGTATGCAGGATAAATTTCAACCGTATCTCCACGAACACGGAACTTATTTCTTATAAAGTTAATATCATTTCTTTCATACTGCAAATCAACTAGTTTCTTGATAAGTTCATCTCGGCTTTTTTCCATGCCTGTACGAAGTGAAATGACCATATTTCTGTAATCAATCGGGTCACCAAGAGAATATATACAAGAAACCGAGGCAACAATTATAACGTCCCTACGCTCAGATAATGCACAGGTTGCACTGTGGCGAAGTTTATCTATTTCATCATTTATTGAGGAATCTTTTTCGATATAAGTATCACTTCCGGGAATATATGCCTCGGGTTGATAATAATCGTAGTAGGATACAAAATACTCCACCGCATTTTCGGGAAAGAATTCCTTAAACTCTGAGCATAACTGCGCGGCGAGGGTTTTATTGTGAGCGAGAACGAGGGTCGGGCGGTTTGCTTTTTCAATAATATTCGCCATTGTAAAGGTTTTACCACTACCTGTAACGCCGAGTAAGGTTTGTTCCTTATCTCCGCGATTTAAACCGTTAACAAGTTTTTTAATTGCTTCAGGTTGGTCACCAGTGGGTTTATATTTACTGTGCAAAACGAACTTATCCATTTCCCTCACCTCACAAAACAAATTTTCACAAATATATTATACCACATTTTTTTGTTCAAGTAAACAAAAAGCAGATGCTTTTTTTGCATCTGCTTTTATAGATTATAATTGGTTTTACCAGGCATCTTCACCAAAGGCTTCATCAAAAATTGAAGCGCCTTCAAATTCGCCAGGAATCTTGATTTCTTCCAAAGCAATCTCTTCAAAATTGAAACAGGTTGCAACTATTGGTTTTATATAATTTTTCATTTTTTACTTTACCTCTTTCGTTTATTGACCTAGTGTGTTAATTGCTTTTGAAATTACTTCAGAATTATCCGACAAGAAAGCAAGTATTTCCTTTCCTCCATCTGCTTTACCAAGCTCGGTAAGTGTTCCATCAACATTAACAAGTGTTGTTATATCTCCAACAAGACCATCAATTTGATTTTCATTATCAAGAACCCATTTACCAATGCTCTTTGCAATTCCTGCTACTGACCTTCTTGTAACATCAGAATAGTCAACAGTTCCATCGGCATACTTAATATATACCCTGGTTGCATACTGATATGTGTAAAGATTCTTAGGAACGTTACCTATTGATGCGGTAAACGAATCACCCTTCTTAATACCCTTAACGGCTTCGCCATCTTTATAGGATACCTTAATCTCATCGCTTTCTATTGCCTCAGTATTATCTAATACAATTTCTTCATCGGTGTATCCGAATTTATTAAGGGTTAGCAACATACCATATTCAACAACAGGGTTGCTTTCTCTTATTTCATTGAATTCATATCCAAATTTAATATCCTGAGTTTCATCGCTCTTCATAATTGTTCCGCCGTTTACCTTTGCCTTATAGTTAGCAAAGTAAGAAGCATTTTCTGTGCGGAAAACGGTTTCAATATTATTGTTAAAGAACTCGCTATAGAAATCAGCAATAAGTTGTTCGCCCTCTTCTGTGTAGTGAAGTTTATCACTTTGCAGATAAAGAGTTTCATTTCCGGGAATAGTTTTATCAAGTTTACTGTATAGGTCAAAATAAATTGCTCCTGTTGCTTCGCAAGCTTCTTTAGCAGCTTCGCAAACCACTGCATTATATTTATCGCCCCTGCCATCATAATCCCAAAGTGAACCCGAAACAATAACAGTTGAACATGTTTCTGTTGCAAGGAAGGCATTTATAAGCGTTTTATATCCCTCCACAATCATTGGATAACGATTTTCGGGGTCTGCACCTACATGAGCAGAATCATTAATTCCAAGAGCAATAATTGCGATATCCGCATCCTTATCAAATGCTAATTTACGAGTATTACCATATCTATCTGTCAAAAACTGAACCGCACCTGTTTCATAATCGCCTACCACTCTAAAACCTGAAACAGCAAAATTGTTTATACTGTAATTGTCGCCTAAAGCAGTTTGTAATCTTGCAGGCCAAGCAACAGAGGAAGTGCCCGTCAACCCATGACCGTAGGTAATGCTATCACCAATAATATTTACCTTGATTTTATCGGTTAATTCTAAATTACCACTATATGTTGTAAGCTTTGAAACTAATATTGCACGAAGTTCAGAAAGTTCTTCTTGCTCCTCGGCAGAAAGACGGTTAATTACGCACCAAGCAGATTCGAAATCATTTGCATTTTTGGTTGTGATATCACCATTTATAAGTTCAGCATATTTTTCGGTGTATTCTGCAACTGCATCATTACCCCAAACAGCAGCTTCGAATTCGGCCACTTTACT
>JAZUMI010000128.1:0-16590 GCA_045603505.1 Acutalibacteraceae bacterium | reverse complement strand
ACCATCAAATGTAATATAACTGTGCGGAGAGTTTTCCTTTGGTATAGAAACCGAACCGGGATTAAGATAGGTGAAGGTGCCAAAATTTTCGCATTTAGGAATATGTGTGTGGCCGCAAAGAAGAATATCACCTTCTGATAGCGGCGGAGGAGTCAGTTCATTGTGAATATGCCCGTGGGTTGCATATATAATTTTATCGTTTGCCGGAATTGCTGCATATTCTGCCATAACGGGAAAATCGAGCACCATAGCATCAACCTCAGCTTCGCAGTTACCACGAACGCAAAGAAGCTTATCTTTAATTTCATTGAGCATTAAAATAACCTCTTTAGGTGCATAACCTTTCGGTAAATCATTTCTTGGTCCGTGATATAAAATATCGCCAAGAATGATGACTCTATCCACGTTTTCCTGCTTGATTTTTTCTACTAAAAGTCTGCAAAAGTGTGCCGAACCATGAATATCTGAGCAAATTAAAAATTTCATTAAAAAAACCGCCTTATCAGTATTGACTATATTTAATATATCATATAAGATATACCTTGTCAAAAAAATTGCGAAAAGAGTGTTGACTTTAGTACGCTAATGTGCTACAATGCTAAAGTGATATTTTGATAGGAGAGATTTTATGTCTAAAAATGACCAAGCAACCAAACGTTTTTATAAAGCGATATTAAGTCTTGACAATATAGAAGAGTGTGAGAAGTTCTTTGATGATATATGCACCGTGCAGGAGCTACTTGCTATATCTCAGCGCTTGGAGGTAGCGTGTGAACTCGATAAAGGTAAAAACTATACCGAGATAAACAAGCAAACTGGGGCTTCCACCGCAACGATATGCCGAGTTAGCCGCTGCCTTAATTATGGCGATGGCGGATATAAAACTATCATCGAAAGATTAAAGGGGGAAGAATAATGCCTGATTACGAAGCACTACTTAAAAATGATGAAAGGGCGGTATTCGCCCTTCGAAAGCTTTATAGCGATAATGGTTATAAACAGTTTAAAATGAGCAAGTTTGAGGAATATGACCTCTATGTTAAAAATAAGGATTTTCTCGTTTCCGAGGGTGTTATTACTTTTAATGATACCAACGGTAAGCTTTTAGCACTAAAGCCCGACGTTACGCTCTCAATACTTAAACACTATTCGGGTAAAGAGGGTGTTGAGAAATATTATTATAACGAGAATGTTTATAGAGTTTCTGACTCTTCGCATACATATAAGGAAATTATGCAGTCCGGTCTTGAGTGTATTGGTGACATAACCGAGAAAGACTGCCTTGATGTTATCGGTCTTGCATTTGATAGCCTTGCACTTATAAATGATGATTTTATTATAAATCTTTCACATAAGGGTTTGCTCGAAGCAATTCTTGATGATTATTTTGTTGAAAAGCAAAATAGGAAAGAGGTAATAAACGCTATTACGAGCAAAAATTCGGGAATGCTTTCGGGTGTTACCAATGCCGAACAGTTTGCCGCATTAAATGTTCTTATCGAGGAAGAATGCAATCTCGAAAAAATAGGTGAAATTGCAAAGAGTGAAGCTTCAAAAAAGGCACTCTGCGAACTAAAAAGAGTTTGCGAGTATATTGAAGGAAAAGGCTTTGGCGGAAAATACGCTATCGATTTCTCGCTTGTTTCTTCGGGTGGATATTATAGCGGCATAATCTTCAAGGGATATATCCACGGAATAACCGATAGAGTGCTTTCGGGCGGTAGATATGATAAACTTCTTCGAAATATGGGAAGAAATGCGGGAGCTATAGGCTTTGCGGTTTATCTTGATACCCTTGAGAGAATGGACGAAATAAAGGAAAGCGATGATTATATAAATGTGGCATTGCCGAAGGGAAGACTTGGCGAAAAGGTTTATGCCATGTTTGAAAGGGCAGGTCTTCCTTGTCCTTCGATTAAGGAGAATAACCGCAAGCTTATCTTTGAAAATAGCGATAAAAAGGTTAGATATTTTTGGGTTAAGCCATCGGATGTTGCAATATATGTTGAGCGAGGAGCTGCCGATATAGGCGTTGCGGGTAAGGATATTTTGCTTGAATATGAACCCGATGTTTATGAACTTCTTGATTTAAAACTCGGTAAATGCAGAATGGCGGTTGCCGCAAAGAATGATTTTTGCGATGATACCTCGAAAACACTTCGCGTTGCAACCAAGTTTTCGAATATCGCTAAAAAATACTATGCCGATAAATGCCGTGATATAGATATTATCCACCTTAATGGTTCCATTGAAATAGCACCGATATTAGATTTATCGGATGTTATAGTAGATATTGTTGAAACGGGCAAAACCTTGCTTGAAAATAATCTTCGCCCTTATGAAACAATAGTTGATATAAGCGCAAGAATGATTTCAAATAAATCTTCTTATAGCTTTAAACAGGCAAGAATAGAAGAAATAAAAAAAGCAATCGGTAAAGAAATAGAAGAGGATAACAATGATTAAAATTCTTAAAAGTTATGAGGTTTCAAAAGAAGAAATCTTTGCAAGAGGAAATAACGAGCTCGATGTTGCCGATATCGTAACCGATATTATAGAAAATGTTAAGGCAAACGGAGATAAGGCACTAATCGAATATGCGCAAAAGTTTGATAAGGCAAGTCTTTCGAGTATCGAAGTAACCGAAGAGGAAATCGAGGAGGCATTTAGCCTTGTTGAGCCGAAGTTTATTGAGATACTTAAAGAGGCAAGCGAAAATATAAAGGAATATCATAAAAAGCAATTAAAGAGCGGCTTTGAAATTAAGAAGGAAAATGGCGTTGTTGTCGGTCAAAAGGTAACCCCTATTGAAAAGGTTGGCCTCTATGTACCGGGTGGCACAGCGGCTTACCCCTCAACCGTTCTTATGGATAGCATTCCTGCATCTATTGCGGGTTGCTCCGAGATTTGTATTACAACACCACCCTCGAAGGACGGCAAGGTTAATCCTGTTATACTCGCCGCCGCTAAAATCGCAGGTGTTACAAGGATATTCAAAACAGGCGGCGCCCAAGCAATAGCCGCCTTGGCATACGGCACCGAAACAGTACCCAAGGTTGATAAAATTGTGGGTCCCGGTAACGCCTTTGTTGCCGAGGCAAAGCGCCAGGTGTTTGGACTTGTTTCTATCGATATGATAGCAGGACCGAGCGAGATTTTGGTTATTGCCGATGAAAAGAGCAACCCCGCTTTTGTTGCGGCCGACTTGCTTTCTCAAGCCGAACACGATAAAATGGCAAGTGCGGTGCTTGTAACCGATAGCGAAGAATTAGCGCTTAAGGTTTCAGATGAACTCGAAAAGCAAATACCGATGCTTTCTCGCAGTGAGATAGCAAGAGCATCAATCGATAATAACGGAAAGATTATTATCGCAAAGGATTTGTTTAGTGTTATTGATATAGCAAACGAAATTGCGCCCGAGCATTTGGAGTTATGTGTTGATAATCCTTTTGATTATCTTGATAGCATAAAGAATGCAGGCAGCATCTTTATGGGACGATATTGCCCCGAAGCGTTAGGCGACTATTTTGCAGGCCCTAACCATACTCTTCCAACTTCGGGAACGGCAAGATTTTCGAGCGCACTTTCGGTTGATGACTTTGTGAAAAAATCGCAGTATACTTATTATACCGAAGAGGCGCTTTCAAAGGTTGCAAAAAAGGTTGCATTCTTTGCCGAAAAAGAGGGACTAACCGCCCATGCCAAGAGTGCTACAATAAGAATTGAGGATAGAAAATGAGCAGGTTTCTTGATGAAAAGTTTTCATCGCTTAAAGAATATACCCCCGGTGAACAGCCAAGGGATAAAAAGTATATAAAACTTAATACAAATGAGTCGCCGTTTCCTCCGTCCCCCTCGGTTATAGAGGCGATAAAAAGGGAAGAAATCGAAGATTTGAGGCTCTATTCCGACCCTGAGAGTAAAGCCTTAAAGCAGGCTCTTGCCGATATTTATTCGGTTTCTTATGAAAACATCTATGTTTCAAATGGTTCGGATGATATACTTAATTTTGCCTTTATGGCATTTGGTCAAAATGGTGTTTCATATCCCGATATAAGCTATGGCTTTTATAAGGTTTTTGCAAATCTTTATGGTCTTAATAGTGATGTTGTTCCGCTAAGGGAAGACTTTACTATTCGCCCCAAAGATTATTATAACAAAGGAAAACTTGTAGTTATAGCAAACCCCAATGCACCAACGGGCATTTGCCTTGGTTTAGAGGAAATAGAAAGCATAGTTAAAAACAATAAGGATAGCGTTGTTTTAATTGATGAAGCGTATGTTGATTTTGGTGGGGAAAGTGCCTATAAATTAACCGAAAAGTATGATAATCTCTTGGTTGTGAGAACATTCTCTAAATCGAGAAGCCTTGCAGGTGCAAGACTCGGCTTTGCCATTGCGAACAAGGAAATTATTAAGGATTTAGAAAAATTAAAATTCTCAACTAACCCTTATGATATAAATAGGCTAACGCAAAAAATCGGTGTTTCGGCACTGCTTGAGGATGGTTATTATACCGATAACTGCAAAAGGATTATTGAAAACCGAGAATTTTGTGAAAAAGAGCTTAAAGAGTTAGGCTTTACCGTGTTACCCTCAAAGGCAAACTTCATATTTGCCAAGAGCGATAAAATAAGCGGCGAAGAACTTTACTTAAAGCTTAAACAAAAGGGCGTTCTCATCCGCCATTTTACCGATGAGAGAATAAAGGATTTTAACCGAATAACAATCGGTAGTATCGAAGAAATGAAAACCTTTATAGATAAGGTAAAAGAAATTTTAGAGTAAAGTAGGTCTTATTGTGAGAGTAAGCAGTATATCGAGAAAAACAGCGGAAACCGATATAAACTTAAAAATAAATCTTGATGGCGATGGAAAAAGCGTAATTGATACAGGTTGCGGCTTTTTAGACCATATGCTAACCCTCTTCGCTAAGCACGGAAGATTTGATTTAGAGGTTAAGTGTGTTGGCGATGTCGAGGTTGATTATCATCACACAGTTGAGGATATCGGTATCGTGCTTGGCTCGGCAATTAAAGAAGCGCTCGGGGATATGCGCGGCATTAAGAGATATGCAAGTTTCATTCTTCCTATGGATGAAACGCTTATAATGAGTGCAATTGATATTTCGGGCAGAAGTCATTTGGTTTATAACCTTAAAATTCCCACCGAAAGAGTTGGCGAGTTTGATACCGAACTCGCAAAGGAATTTTTCATAAGCGTTGTGAGAAATGCCGATATAACACTTCATATCAATCAAATCGAGGGCGAAAATTCTCACCACATAATTGAAGGCACATTTAAGAGTGTTGCCCGTTCGCTTAAAGCGGCGGTTGAACTCGACCAAAAGTATATAAATGAAATCCCCTCAACGAAAGGCGTTTTATAAGTTATGACAACGATTATAGATTATGGCGTTGGAAACCTTTTTTCACTTAAATCTTCCTTTGCAAAAATTGGCGAAGAGGTTATAGTAACAAGTGACCCCGAGGTTATAAAAAATGCCGATAGAGTGATTCTCCCAGGCGTTGGTGCCTTTGGAGATGCAAGTGAGAAGTTAAGGAAATCAGGGCTTGATAAAACAGTTAAGGAGTTAGCCGAAAGCGGCAAAAACATTATGGGAATTTGCCTTGGTATGCAGCTTCTTTTCGATAAGAGCTATGAGTATGGCGAGCACGATGGCTTAGGTCTTATTTCAGGCAAGGTTGTTCCAATAAGTGAACAAATAAAAGAGAACTTGAAAATCCCGCATATCGGTTGGAACCCACTTAATATCAAGAAAAATTCACCCTTGTTCAAGTATGTAAACGAGGGCGATTGCGTTTATTTTGTTCACTCATTTTGTGCGGTAGATTGCGAAGAAGATTTACTTGCAACGAGTGAATATGATGCAGATATTACCGCAGTTGTTGGAAAGGGTAATGTTTTTGGTTGCCAGTTCCACCCCGAAAAGAGTGGTAATGTTGGTTTAGGAATACTTAAGGCATTTTGTGAATTGGAGTAAGTTATGAATATTTTTCCTGCAATAGATTTGTATAACGGTTGTGCGGTAAGGCTTTATAAGGGCGATTATAACGAGGTAACCGTTTATAGCGAAAATCCCTTAGAGGTAGCAAAAGAGTTTGAGAAAAAGGGCGCAAAGTTTATCCACCTTGTTGACCTTCAAGGTGCAAAGGATGGAACAACACCCCATAAGGATATTGTCCGCTCGATAGCAAACGAAACAAGTCTTTTCGTTGAAATCGGCGGTGGCATTCGTTCTATGGAAACCATTCAAGAATATATTTCTTGTGGTGTTGATAGAGTAATTCTCGGTACCGCAGCAGTTAATGATGAAGAATTGCTTAAAGCCGCAACCGAAAAATATGGTGAAAAAATAGCGGTTGGAATAGATATTAAGGATGGCTTTGTTGCAGTTAAAGGTTGGCTTGAAAAGTCACAGTATACAGGTTTCGAGTTTTGCGAAAAAATGCAAAAAATAGGTGTAAAAACCGTTATTTGCACCGATGTTTCAAAAGATGGTGCAATGCAGGGTACAAACCGTGAGCTTTATAAGGAATTAAGCGAGAAATTCAGTATCGATATAGTGGCATCGGGCGGTGTTTCTTCTATTGATGATATAAAGGCATTAAGGAAACTAAATCTTTATGGTGCTATTATAGGCAAAGCGTATTATATCGGTGCCATTGATTTATGCGAGGCATTGGAGGCGGCAAAATGATAACAAAAAGAATTATCCCTTGCCTTGATGTTAGAGACGGAAGGGTTGTTAAGGGTGTTAATTTTGAAGGGTTACGTGATGTCTCTTCACCCGTAGAGCTCGGTAAGTTTTATAGCGATGCAGGTGCGGATGAACTCGTTTTCTATGATATAACAGCATCATCAGATGGTAGAAAGCTATTCACCGAGATATTAACCGAGGTTGCCGAAAATGTTTTCATTCCGCTTACTGTCGGCGGAGGCATAAACACGGTTGCCGATTTTGATAGAGTGCTTAAATGCGGAGCCGATAAGGTGAGTGTTAATTCGGGTGCAATAAGAAACCGAGAACTCATAGGCGAGGCTGCTAAAAAGTATGGCGACCAATGTGTTGTTATTTCCTGTGATGTTAAGCGAGTAGGCGGAGAATTCCGCGTGTTCGCTAAAGGCGGCAGGGAAGATACAGGCATTGAGGCACTTTCTTGGATAAAGCACTGTGTTGATGAGGGTGCGGGTGAAGTCGTTGTCAATTCTATTGATACCGATGGCGTTAAGGGCGGCTTTGATATAGAGCTTCTAAAAAAGGTTTGCTCACTTGTTGATGTCCCCGTTATCGCATCGGGCGGTGCAGGTAACATTCAGCACTTTGTTGATTTGTTCCACGAAATTCCCGATATAGATGCAGGTCTTGCCGCTTCAATATTCCACTTTGGCGAGGTAAAAATTGAGGACTTAAAAAGAGAACTCAAAAAAGAAAATATTTTGGTGAGGTTATAATTATGATAAATATAGATGAACTTAAATTTGATGAAAAAGGGCTTATCCCCGCAGTTGTTGTTGATGCCTTTACAAAGAAGGTTTTAACCGTTGCTTATATGAATAAAGAAAGCCTTAAAATCTCTATGGAAAAGGGGCTAACATGTTTTTATAGCCGCTCAAGAAATGAACTTTGGCTAAAAGGAGAAACAAGCGGAAACTATCAGCATATTGTTTCGATAACCGCCGATTGTGATAAAGATGCCTTAACGGTTGTTGTTGAAAAGGAAGGCCCCGCATGTCATAAGGGTACCGACTCTTGCTTCAATGAGATAGTTTGGCAAAGTGAGGATAAAAACGAGTTTTCACTCGATGCGCTATATGAGCTTTTAGAGGGAAGAAAGAAAGACCTTCCCGAAGGTTCATATACAACCTATCTTTTCCAAAAGGGTGTTGATAAAATACTCAAAAAGGTTGGCGAGGAATCAACCGAGGTTATAATCGCAGGCAAGGCAAACGATAAAGCCGAAACAGTTTACGAAATAGCCGACCTTGCATATCACATTATGGTGTTTATGGTTGAAATGGGTATTTCTCTTGAGGATATAAGAAGAGAACTCGGCTCACGCCATATAATCGACCACAAGGTAAAACAAGAAAAAATGACAGGGAAATAAAGTTTTAAAGAGAGGGCGAAAGACCCTCTCTTTTGATATTTATATAAATAACATATAACTCGATTTATTTTACTTGTTTTTGCCAAAACTTTAGTGTATAATGTAATATGAATAAGTATTTTGGAGTGGTGTGTCTTGTTAAGTGAATTGCTTAGCGGAAGTATGGATTTTACTTCGGTTATAATCTATATTCTTTCATCTCTAATCGTAATATTTTTAACACTTCCTGTTCACGAATATGCGCACGGATGGACTGCGGTGAAGTTAGGCGACCCAACACCGCGCTATCAGGGAAGACTTTCTTTTTCTCCCTTTGCTCATATTGATTATATTGGTGCTTTATGTATAATTCTCTTCGGTTTCGGTTGGGCAAAACCTGTGCAGGTAAACTCCTTTAATTTTAGAAATCCGAAAAGGGATATGGCAATAACAGCACTCGCAGGGCCGCTTTCAAATATTATTATGGCGACCATTGCAATGCTTATAACTAATGCAATAACAGCTTTTGCACCAATGGTAACAGTAACGCTTTATGTGTTTTATTTCTTCTATTTTATAGCGCAAATCAATATTAGTCTTGCGGTGTTTAACCTTATTCCAATTCCGCCGCTTGATGGCTCACGGCTTTTATCGGCACTCTTGCCCGATAGAATTTACTATAAGATTATGAGATATGAAAGATATTTCTTTATTCTTCTTATCGGCCTTTTGTATCTCGGTGTGCTTGACGGGGTTTTAAGCACCCTAACAGGCGGACTTATGACAGGTATTAGTTTTATAACAGGATTACCCTTTAAATTTTTAGGATAGGAAAAAGATATGGAAACAACACTTTCTTATAAGGTGGAGTCGTTCGAGGGGCCTCTCGACTTACTGCTTCAGCTTATAGCACGAAACAAACTGAATATTAACGATATTCCCTTGACCGAGCTTATCGACCAATATCTTGAACAAATCAAGTTGTTTGAAGAGCAGGAGATGGATATTGCAAGTGAGTTTCTCGAAATGGCGGCAAGGCTTATATATATCAAAACTGTAAGCCTTCTTCCGAAACATGATGAAATTATTCAGTTAAAACAGGAATTAACGGGAGAATTGCTCGAATATCAACTGTGTCAGGAAATGGCGGGTAAGTTATCGCTTATGACGAGCGGTTTCGATACCTTTATCAGAAAGCCAACCGAGTATCAGTTTGATAAAACATATTCACTAAAACACGAAAAGGAAATTTTATATACCTACTATCTTGCCGCAGTCGGCAGGGGACAAAGGAAGTTGCCACCTCCAACCGATGCCTTTGCAAAAATCGTTGCAAAGAAAATCGTTTCGGTTTCAACAAGAATCGTTTATGTTATGCGTAACTTGTGGAAGGGCGGAACAAAAAGACTTTCATCACTCTATAAAAGCGCAAGAACTCGTTCAGAACTTGTTGCAACATTTCTTGCAGTGCTTGAGCTTTGCAAGGCTAACCGAATAGAGGTAAGCGGAGATAGTGATGAAGCCGAAATTAAATTGATTAAGGGGCATAAACGCGATGAAAAGGGATGAAATGATATCAGCGCTTGAAGCGGTGCTTTTTGCAAACGGCGAGCCGTTGAGTATAGAAAGAATTTCTCAAATACTTGAAATAACACCTGAAAATGTGGAAAAGATAACCAAGGCACTTGCCGAAAAGTTGGATAATAATAAAAGCGGTGTTATGCTTTTAAGACTTGAAAACACCTATCAACTTGCAAGTCGAAAAGAATATGGAGCATATATCAAAAAGGCATTTGAAATTAAGAGAAAAACGCCACTTTCACCTGCGGCGCTTGAGGTTTTGGCTGTTATCGCATATAATCAGCCAATCACAAAGGCATTTGTTGAACAGGTGCGAGGTGTTGACTGTTCGGGTGTTATCTCAACACTCGTTGAAAAAGAACTTATTGAAGAACGCGGCAGACTTGAACTTCCGGGCAGACCATTACTCTATGGAACAACCAAAAACTTTCTTCGTTGCTTCGGCATAACCGATTTAAGCGAACTGCCTGAACTTCCAAAGGAAAACACCGAGCTTAATGATGTTGCCGAGCAGCTTGAATTAACCGAAAATGTAGAAGAAATAAGCGAGGAAACAAACGAATAAAAATTAGGGAGGGAAAAGCGTGACTGTATTTTTAATAATCTTATTGGTAATATTGTTATTATGTACAGTTCTGCTTTTTACTCGCCTTTCTATAAAATTAGGTCTTGATGACGACTTCTATTTTTCGGTAAAAATTCTTTCCTTTACGCTTTACGATTCTAAAAAACCAAAAGCGAAAACAAAAGATACCAAAGAGCCGGAAGAAAAAAAGGATAATATATTCAAAAAACTTTTAAAGAAAAAAGGTTTTAGGCAAACGGTTACGGAACTTTGCAGACTTTCACAGTTTGCGATAAAGAAATGTTTTTTTGTAATAAAACATTTCAGATTCGAAAATATAACTCTTGATATTAAGGTTGCAACCGATAGTGCGGCAGATACTGCAATTCAGTACGGAAGTATTTGTACGGTGGTTTATCCAACCGCAACATTCTTGAACTCTGTAGCAAACGCTAAATTTAAAAAAATTGATATACGAAGTGATTTTGATTCACAAAGTCCCGAACTTACCTTTGATTTTATGGTTAAATGCAGGGTGTTATGGTTGCTTATTTTTGGCATACAAATCTTTAAAGAATATAACGATTTTATTCGGAGGAATGAACTTTATGAGTGAAAACAGTATTAAATCAATAATGGACACCACGATGGACAAGCTTCGTGCTATGGTGGATGCAGATACCATTATAGGAACACCTCTTACAGTTGGTAATATAACACTTATTCCTGTTTCCAAGGTGGCATTTGGTCTTGCAACAGGTGGAAGTGATTTTCCGAATAAACATCAGCAAAATGTTTTCGGCGGAGGCGGAGGTGCAGGGGTTACTGTAACACCTGTTGCGTTTATAGCGGTAAGCGGAGATAACGTTAAAATGATGCCAATTTATAACGAACTTACTTCACTCGACAAAGCTATAAATATGGCACCCGAACTCATGGATAAAGTTAAGGAGTTATTCTCTAAAAACGATAAAAGAGAAATTCCTGAACTGTAATATTAATAAAACTTGCCTTAATAAGATGTATTGAGGTGAGTTTTTTTGAAAAGGATATTTTGTTTTTTAATTGCAAGTTTTATTTTCGTTTTACCGCTTAAAACAAAGGCTGTCGATGTTTCGGCAAAGGCGGCGGTGGTTATAAACGGGGATAACGGTGAAATTATTTTTGAAAAGAATGCAAATAGGCGTCTTTCAATGGCAAGCACCACCAAGATTATGACAGGGCTTTTACTTTGTGAATATGGTAATTTGCAAAGAGAAATTACTGTCACAAAAGAAATGGTGCAGGTGGAAGGTTCTTCAATGGGGCTTCTCCCTGGAGATAAGGTAACGCTTCACGATTTACTGTATGGATTGCTTTTAGCATCGGGCAACGATGCGGCAAACGTAATCGCAACGGTTATTGGAGGTACACCAGGTGGCTTTGCAAAGATAATGAATGAACGAGCAAAACAGATGGGTTTAAAAAACACAAACTTTGTAACCCCATCGGGTCTTGATGATGAAAAGCATTACACCACCGCTTATGAACTGGCCTTAATAGCCAAGGAGGCTATGAAAAACGAAGAATTTGCAAAGGCGGTTTCAAGCAAAAGTGCGGTGCTTTATTATGGCAACCCACCTTATAGAAGAAGACTTACAAATCATAATAAACTTCTTAATTTCGATAGTAGTTTTATAGGTATAAAAACAGGTTTTACAAAGAAATCGGGCAGATGTCTTGTTTCGGCAAAAAAGAGGGACGGAAAGTATGTTATATGCGTAACCCTTTGCGCGCCTGATGATTGGAATGACCATAAAACACTCTCGGAACTTGGTCTGTCGGAATTAAAACAGGTAACCTTTAAACCTGAAAACAAAACAGAAGAAATTGAGGTCATCGGCTCAAGTGTGCCTCTGAAAGTGAACTTAGACTCGTTTTTTGTTAACACAACGAGCGATGATAAAATAGAATTTAAGGTGAATTTGCCTGAGTTTGTATATGCGCCCATAAAAAAGGGCGAAGTGATTGGAGATATAGTTTGCATCCAAAACGGAAAGGTGTGTAATAGTAAAATACTTACTGCTGCAACCGATATACAAGCGGATAAAAATATGAATAGCAAAAAGGAAAAACTTTTAACGTTTATAAGTACAATATTAAGTAATTTTTAGGAGAATTAAATGAAGGATAATAAAATCAGATTGCAAAAATTTCTTTCGGAATGCGGTGTGGCTTCGCGCCGCAAAGCCGAGGAACTTATAGAGCTTGGCAAGGTAAAGGTTAATGGACATGTTGCCTTTATCGGTATGAAGGTAGACCCTAAAAGAGACAAAGTAACCGTTCGTGGAAAACGTGTTTCAGGTGTTAGTGAAAAAATCTACATAATGCTTCATAAACCGCGTGGCTTTGTAACCACTATGAACGATGAACTTGATAGAAAATGTGTTAATGATTTAGTGCGAGATGTGCCCGTTAAGGTTTTCCCTGTTGGAAGACTTGATAAAGATTCAGAGGGACTTCTTCTTATGACAAATGATGGTGAATTCGCTAACAAACTAACACACCCATCAAGCCTCGTTAATAAGACCTACCGTGTAACAGTAGAAGGCGAGGTAGACGAGGAAATTCTCATAAAACTCTGCGAGGGTATTGAAATTGATGCCAGAAAAACTGCACCCTGCGATGTATTTATTGCCGAAAAACGCGGCGAAAGAACTATTCTTATATTTATTATCCACGAGGGCAGAAACCGACAGATAAGAAAAATGTGCGAGGCGGTACACCTTACTGTTAAAAGACTTAAGCGCACCGAGATTTCGGGTGTTAAACTTGGTATGTTGCCACAAGGTAAATGGCGTCCGCTTAATGAGCGTGAAATGCGGCATTTAACAAATATCACAACAAAGGAAAGAGAAGAATGATTGAACTTCGCCCACTCGAAGATACTGATAAAATAAAAGAGTTCTATGAAACACTTGGTTTTCCTTATAATGAATTTTCGGGTGTTGTTGTTGCAACCGAAAGGGGAAACAAAATTGGCTTTTGCCTTTATGACTTAACCGATAAAAAAATGCTTGTTAAGAAAATAGAACCAATAGTCGATATTCCTTTGGCGGATGGAATATTAAGAAGCTCTCTCCACGTTGCCGCCGAGCGCAGTATAATGGATGCTTTTTATGAGGGTGAAGAGCTCGAAAGCCTTTGTGAAAAAATAAACTTTATTAAATCAAAAGAAGAAAAATCACTGAAAATTGATAAGCTTTTTTCAAGCTGCTCAAGCTGTGGGGGATAAAACAGTGTTTGCTTCAAATAGGGTTCCATTGTCTTCAAAAGATTCGTATTTTTGTTTTAATATATACGATGATGAATTATTGTTAAGAACGGTTGAATGCTTCGGAAAGCCCTCAACATTGATGGGCTTTGATGCTCAAAAAATAGATGCCGAAGTTTGTGAAGAATGCATTCGTTTTGATTGCGAAAATGCTAATTTTTCTTGTGCCTTTTATGATAAGTTTTATCTTGTTTTTAAAGGCAAAGGAAAACTTAGTATGAGGTTTAAAGAGGCGGATGGCTATCGCGCTCATACTGCGATAAAGCAAAACGAACAAGTAAGATTTTTTGATACCCAAACGAATACATATATTTGGTTGGTTGCTAAAAGTGGCAAACTTTCGCTTAATTGCGAGTGGAAACCCGGAAAAATCAATTGCGGCGAAACAACCGTTATAGCTGAGAGCGATGGCGAAGAATTCGAATTTGTTCTTTATAAAACCGCTTCTTTAGGTGAAGCTGATATATCCTGTCCATCCTTTGATGAATGTTGTTCTCTCAAGGGAAAAGAATTCGCCAATTACTGCGAGAAAATGAATGCAAATTCACCATTTCGCAAGGAAATGGCATTTGTTTTGTGGGCAAACACTGTAGCTCCCTTGGGTAACTATAAAAAGGAAGTTATTTTGTGCGCAAAAGCGGGTATGAATGCGACATGGGGTTGGGACAATGCGTTTCACGCATTAGGTGTTGCAAAAGCCTTCCCCGAAACCGCATTTTATCAGTTTGAGGTTGTATATGAAAATATGGATGAAGAGGGCGCTTTGCCCGATGTTGTAACCCCGTTTGACGTGAATAGAGGATTCACAAAGCCGCCAATTCATGCGTTTATTTATGAAATACTGATGCAAATGCATCCCTATTTTTCTAAAAAGGAACAGATTGAAAAAATCTATCCGCTTATGGCGAAAAATTTTAATTGGTGGATAACTGCAAGAAAGGATGCCCCAATTTATTGGCATGGAAATGATTCGGGATGCGATAATTCCACCTGCTTTGATAGATATCCTTTGGTAAAATCCCCCGATTTATATGCTTTTTTATGCTTGACTGCGGGACTTCTTAAAAGGTTTGCAGGAATTTTGGGCGATACCGAAAAAGCAAGGCTTTATGAAGAAAAGGAAATAGAATTAGGAACTGCAATTGAAAAAAACTTTTTTGATAATGAAAAGCTTTTCGTTGTTCCAACCGATACCTATGAGCCTTTTGAAACCAACAGTATAATGCCTTTAAGAGCGCTTATTGCTTCAAAGTTTTTAAGTGAAAATCTTATAGAAAAGAGTGCGGCTTCAATTGAAAAAGATTTCCTATGTGAATATGGTATTTCAACCGAAGCCGTAAATAGTGAAAAATATGTCGAAGGTGATTATGCGGCTTATTGGCGAGGCTCTTCCTGGTCAACTGAGAATTTTATTATCTCTAAGGGCTTGGAATATTGCGGAAAAACTGAATTAGGAAGCAAAATTTTGGATAATTACCGTAAGGCTTTGCAAAAGGGTGGAGCGGCCGAAAATTCTAATCCAAGAACCGGAAAAGGCAACTGTTGCCCCGCTTATTCTTGGTCTGCCGCAATAGAATTTTCATCACTTTAAAAAAACACTTGCAAAATTCTTTTATATATGGTATGATATCTTTTGTCTAGTTGTATTTTGGAGGTGCAGATTGTGAGCGCATTAGAAATTATAATTGGTATTCTTGTTATAATCGTTTCTTTAGTTATTATTGCAGCCGTTCTTTTGCAGCAGGGCCATCGCGCAGGCGTTGGCGCAGTTACAGGTGCGGCAGATACTTTTCTTTCTAAGAATAAAGCGAGAACATTTGATGCTGTTTTAGCCCGTTGGACAAAGTATGTTGCAATTCTTTTCTTTGTTTTGGCTATCGTTGCAAATATAATCGCTTTAAGAGGTTAGTCGGCCTAAAAATTGCTTGACTAAAAATTTAAATTAACGTATAATGGTCTTTGTAATTTAGTAAGACCCTTGCTATTTTGCTTAAGGGAGGGAATATAATGAGTCAGGTTAGAATTAAAGAGAATGAATCACTCGATAACGCACTTCGTCGTTTTAAGAGACAAACTGCAAAAGACGGTGTTATTCAAGAAGTTCGCAAAAGAGAGCACTATGAGAAGCCCTCTGTAAAGCGTAAGAAGAAGTCGGAAGCTGCTCGTAAAAGAAAGTTCCGCTAATATTTGCATTCTAAAAAGCGGTTGTTTTTTCAACCGCTTTTTTCTTTGGAGATAAAAAATGATATTAAAACCTAAAATTAAACTTGATAGGGTAACCGATATTTCGGTTGAACTTTTAAAAAAACATAATATAACTGCGCTTATCCTTGATGTAGATAATACACTTTCAATCCATCATGGCGAGCGTTTAACCGAAGGCCTTCCAGAATGGCTTTCCTATATGAAAGATAATGGTATTAAACTTATAGTTCTTTCCAATTCTAAAAGAAGAAGGGTAGAGCCATTTGCTGATAAAATTGATTTAGATTTTATAAGTCTCGGCTTAAAACCGCTTCCGTTTGGTTATCTTCGAGCAGTGAAGTTTCTTTCGGTAAAAAGAAAACATACTGCTATTGTGGGTGACCAGATTTTTACCGATGTTTTAGGCGGTAATGCTCTCCAAATTAAAACAATTCTTTTAACACCGATTAAGGAAGAGGAAATGTGGAGCTTTAAACTTCGCAGAAAGATTGAAAAGAAACTGTTTAAGTGGTGGAAACTCGAAAACACGGAGGTGTGAATATGTCTGCAAAATTTGGACCCGCAGGTAATTCTATAAGCTTTACTGCTATGGGATATAAAGGCAGTCTTCAAGTGCCTGAATATATTGAGAAAATGGGGCTTGATGCGTTCGAGTATCAATGCGGAAGAGGTGTTAACATCGGCACCGATAAAGCAAGGGAACTTGGCATCCTCGCAAAAGAAAAGGGTATAGCTCTTTCGCTTCACGCACCCTATTATATTTCAATGTCCTCTGTTGAAGAAGAAAAGAGATTAAACTCTATAAATTATATCCT
>JAZUMI010000127.1:0-6336 GCA_045603505.1 Acutalibacteraceae bacterium | reverse complement strand
TTGTGTAACGAATACTACCAGCAGTGCTGGTAGTTCCAAAAAGCTTTAGCTATGCATAGAAAAAGAATCCTCCTTCGTCTAAAATAGAAGTGGGTTTGCCAACCACAACAAAAAGACGAAGGAGGAATCAAGTATGAAACTTGACACAGATAGTTTAGCACACACGAAATGGAATTGCAAATATCATATAGTTTTTGCACCAAAATACCGCCGCCAAGTAATCTATGGAAAGATAAAGGCGGATATAGGAATAATGCTTAGAAAATTATGTGAGTATAAGCAGGTAGAAATAATAGAAGCCGAAGCCTGCAAAGACCACATACATATGCTAGTATCCATACCGCCTAAGTATAGTGTATCACAAATAATGGGATATCTCAAAGGAAAAAGTAGTTTAATGATTTTTGAGAAATATGCCAATATGAAATACAAATATGGAAATAGACATTTTTGGTGCAGAGGATATTACGTAGATACAGTAGGAAGAAATAAAAAAGCGATTGCAGAGTATATACGAAATCAATTGCAAGAAGATATATCTTACGATCAAATGTCATTAGTAGAGTATGTAGACCCGTTTACGGGTAAGCAGGTAAAAGAAGGCAAATAAAAAGCCCCTTTAGGGGCAGCCGGTGAAAGTGTTGCGGTTGGCAAACCTTTCGACGAGCCTATAGGCTCGGCCGGTCTTATGCCCTAAGGGGGCAGTGCATACTACCGGCACGGCCGGTAGTTATGATTCAGCTACGAAATTGTCTTTACCGACGCCGCAAAGGGGGCAAACGTAATCAGCGTCAACCTCTTCCCATTTAACGCCCTCGACCTCTTCGTCATAAACATAGCCGCAAATTTCACATACGTATTTCATAAGAATACCTCCAAAAAATATTATGTTTATAGTATAACCCAAAATATGAGTTATTCACACAGTTCTTTTGCAAGGGCAGAAAGTTGTTCCTTGCTCAAATCATTAAGTGCCGAATGGATAGTAACTGTGGTATCGGTGAATGTAATATCTTTACTCTTTTCAAAAGCCGATTTGATTATACGGGCGGCAACCGGTGCCCAGCTTCCGTTTTCGATTATACCGATAGTTCTATTTTTATAATTCCTTTCGGTCAACTCATTCACAAACTCACGCATAAAGGGGAAGATTTCGCCATTATAGGTGGTGGTTGCAAGAACTATTTTACCGTAGCGGAAAGCATCCTCAACGGCTTCAGCCATATCACAACGGGAGAGGTCATTAACCGCAACCTTTTTACAACCGTTCTTTTTAAGCTCTTCTTCGAGCATTAAAACTGCCTTTTTAGTGTTACCATAAACCGAGGTATAGCAAATAACAATGCCCTCGCTTTCAACACCGTAGGAAGACCAAATATCGTAAAGGTTGATATAGTAACCAAGATTTTCAGAAAGCACAGGCCCGTGGAGCGGACAAATGGTTTGGACATCGAGTCCTGAAAGTTTCTTAAGAACTGCCTGAACCTGAACACCGTATTTTCCAACGATGCCGATATAATAGCGCCTTGCTTCACAAGCCCAATCTTCTTCAACATCAAGGGCACCAAACTTACCGAAAGCATCAGCCGAGAAAAGCACCTTATCCTTGCTATCATAAGTCATCATAACCTCAGGCCAATGCACCATAGGTGCGGTATAAAAGGTGAGGGTATGTTCGCCAAGGGAAAGTGTGTCACCCTCTTTAACAACTATTCGGCGCTCATTATAATCTGTGCCAAAAAACTTGTTCATCATAGCAAAAGCCTTATCGGTTGAAACGATTTGAGCTTCGGGGAACTCGTTTGCAAAAGAATCAATATTTGCCGAATGGTCGGGCTCCATATGTTGAACAACAAGGTAATCGGGTTTTCTATCGCCGAGAAGTGCCTTGATATTGCCGAGCCATTCATCTTTGAAAGCGGCATCAACCGAATCAATAACCGCAATTTTCTCATCTAAAATTACATAGGAATTATATGCCATTCCGTTTGGAACAATGTACTGTCCTTCAAATAAATCAATTTTATGGTCGTTAACACCAACATATTTAATATCGTTACTAATAAACATTTTTTTCTCCTAACCTAATAAAATGTCAAAAGCTAACATAAGACAAAAGCCCGCAAGCATTGAATATGTAGCTCCACGCTCGCTTCCGTGTGCGTGTGTGTCAGAAAGCATTTCATCGCTGACAACATAGAGCATTGTTCCGCCCGCAAATGCGAGTGCAAAGGGGAGAACAGCGTGAGAAATGCTAACAGCAAAGTATCCAAGCATAGTGCCTAAAACTTCCACCGCACCTGTCATAGCGGCGGTAAGGAAGGTTCTTTTTTTGCTCATTCCTGCCGCAAGCATGGGAGCGATGATTATCATACCCTCAGGGATGTTTTGCAATGCGATACCACTTGCAACGGTGAATGCATCGGCATTGTTTCCCGTTCCAAAACTAACGCCCGCCGCAATACCTTCAGGTAGGTTATGAATAGCAATGGCTATAACGAAAAGTAAAACCTTGTTTAGCTTTTCTTGTGCTTCGGGGTGATTTTCTTGGTCAACACCCGTCATAGAATGCAGATGGGGAACAACCTTATCTATAAGGTTAACACAAACTGCGCCGCAAAAAATACCGATAATTGTTACAAGCAAACCAAATTTTCCGCCAAAATCAACAGAGGGTAGAATAAGACCTATAACCGATGCGGCAAGCATAACACCTGCGGCAAAGGCGAGAACAATATCGCTAAATTTATGGCTTATCTTTTTAAAAGCAAAGCCGAGCACAGCACCGAAAACCGAAGCACCGCCAACACCTAAAGCGGTGAGCAAAACAATTGTCATAATGATACCTTCCTTTTTATTTAAACACTCTTAATTTTATCACACAAATATAAATTTTTAAAGAGGTTAAATTTGTTTTTTTAGATTATTTTTCCTCACTTAAAAGCTTTGAATATATGCAACCGCAATAATTTTGGCGGTATAGATTATATTCTCTTGAAAGTTCGCAAGAACGTTTATAGCCCTCTTTCTTTTTGAAATCGGAATATAGATATTCGGTGCCGAATTCATCGGCTAATTTCGAGCCGATTTCGTTAAGCGCCTCGGCATTTTTATATGGACTAACGGTGAGTGTGGTTGTGAAGAAATCAAAACCTCGTGATTTTGCCTCGTTTGCCGTTGCGCGAAGTCGTAGGTCGTAGCATAACTTGCAACGTGGTCCACCCTCGGCTTCCTTTTCAAGTCCCTTTGCTATTTTTTCAAATTCTGCACACTTATATTCAGGAGAAATAATTTCTATAGCACAAAGCCCCATTTCGATAAGCAGTCTTTTTAATTCTTCTAACCGATAATCAAATTCACTTTTTGGTGCAATATTTGGATTATAGAAAAATATTGTAATATTAAAATAATCCTTTAAAACTTCAAGCACAGCACTCGAACAGGGGGCACAACACACGTGCAAGAGTAGTGTTGGCTTAATATTTGTTCTTTTGATTTCTTCGATTTTTTCTTCAAGCATTTTATGATAATTTATTTTCATTATTCACTCTGTCCTAATAGCATATTTTTTGGATTTTGAATTAAAAGGCTATCTATATCACATTGTTTGAAGCCGAGAGATACGAGCTGTGGCAAAAGAACATCAAAAATTGTTGCAAAAGGTTGGTTTTTCTTGATTTGCGGATTTGTTTCAAATCCGCTAAAAACAAGTGCATCGTGTGAAATGAGAAGTTGTTTTTGGTAGCCAAGTGCAGAAAGCTCATATATCATTTTGGCTTTTTGCGCACAAAAGGTTTTATCTGAGCCTGAATAAATTCTATCCATACCGATATAACAGCCCTTATCAGCGATGGATTTAATATATTCAAGTGAATTTGAATCACTTAAGTGAGCTATTGTAATACTGCTTGCAGGTATTCCTTGATTTAATATAAAATCAAGGACGTCTTTTCCGTTTTGGAGAGCGGAATTCGTGTGAATGCAAAGTGGGAGACTGAGTTCTTTTTGTGCGGTGCAAAGGGCAGAGAGCATCTTTTTGTTAAGTGCAGTCATGCTTTTTTCTTCAACTGCAAATTTAATTATACCTGCATTTGTTTTCTTTGCATCGGATATAACTATTTTAGCAAGTACATCGGTATCAATAGGCGATATAGCAACCTCTTCGGTGTAGTAAAATCCTGTGGAAGAAACAATATTAACACCAGATTTATCACTAACCCTCTTTAGAAGTTCTGTATCTCTGCCGAGGTTAACGGGTGTGCAGTCAATAAAAGTGGAAAGGTTGTATTTTTCCTTTAATTCTTTAAGAAATTTAATCGAAACAGTTTCGAGTTCACCCATATCAAGAAAAGAGTTGCCAGCCATAAAGTAAAGAAAATTACAATATCCGCAAATATGTTCGTGTGAAAGGGTAATGCCTAAATTTTCACTATCTATTTTTCCTAGAACAGTATTTATTTTTGCCATCATTACACCTCATCGAATTTTCTTATAAAAGTATATCATAAAATATATTGTTTGTAAATGAAGAAAGAAATAAAAATAGCACCCAATTCCGTAAGGGAAAAAGGGTGCTATAATTTTTTTGGATTATTGTTTTTTAGAACAGTGCCTTTGAAAAATAGAAATAATAGCATCTATGCCTAAGGTTTTAATTAGAAGTCCTATAAAGGAACTGATTAAAAGGATTATTCCCGAAATACAGCCGCCAAAAATTACTATTAAAAAGTCGGTTAACAAAAGAGCCTTGCCAATTTTGATATTGGAAAACTTTTTAACGATTAGAGCGATAATATCGGTTCCGCCCAAGCTTGAATTTATGTAAAACATTATCCCGCTTGCAAGGGCGATTATGGCTGCACCGATTATTGCCGATATAAAGATATTTGAAACGAGCGGCTTTGAAAGGGTGAAAACCTTTTCAAATATCCCCACCGCAAGTGTTGTGAGGGCAGAGCCAATAGTGGTTTTAATAGCCATTTCTTTACCTAAAATAAAAAAGGCGACAATTAAAAGCGAAAAGTTAATAATCATTAAAATGTTACCCGGAGAAATTTTTAAAAATCGTTCGAGTATAACCGAAATACCACTTGTTCCACCGAGCAAAAGGGAATGCGGGAAAATAAATAAAACCGTGCTTATTCCATAAAGCCCACTGCCGATTGTTATTAAAAATAGGTCTTTAAGAAAAGAAAGATATTTGTTTTGCATTGAATCACCTGAAAATAATGTGTTAAGTGTACTAAAGAATAATATCATAAGCAAAAAAATATGCAAATATTACTTATCTTAAAAAACAGGTGTTTAAGAGAAAAGGGAAGAAGCAAGAGCAAAAAAAAGAAGAAATCCCCGTTCTTACGAACTAGGGTTTTTGGTGGGAGAGGACGGATTCGCCTAAAGGACCGCGGGTTAAAAACAGTCCACAGGACTGTTTTTGTCGTTTGCGAACGACACACCCTGTTCTCATCTCGTCCCCTCAGCCAAAAATTAAAAGAGCACCAACCTTCGGTGGTACTCTTCTAATTTGGTGGGAGAGGACGGATTCGAACCATCGAAGCTGAAAAGCAGCAGATTTACAGTCTGTCCCCTTTGGCCACTCGGGAACTCTCCCATATTAAGTTTTGCTTGAAAAAGTCTTGGAGCTGGTGGACGGACTCGAACCCCCGACCTGCTGATTACAAATCAGCTGCTCTACCAACTGAGCTACACCAGCATTTTCAAGCGCCTAAATAATATACCATAAAAAAGCACCAATGTCAAGCAAAAAATGCAAATTTTTAAATTTGTTTCAACATTTATTTTTTGTGAATAAATTTTCGTTCTTTTAGGCAAAATAAGGTAGGATGACAACAGTCAAATCAGTCACGCCTGACAAATAATAACTTTTAGTTTTTTCTTGCCTCATCATTTGCAATACGACAGTATTACTGTATTCTTCGGCTTCGCACTCCCAAAAAATTATTTATTTGGCAGGTCAAGGAATTTCTACCTGCCATCTTTTATTGAAAGGCGCAGCGTGAAATTTGCAGTAAGGCTGTCGCCTTACAAGAATAAGCGCAAGAAAGGCAGTAAAAGGTGGCAAGCGAAATCGTAACTGATTTGACTGTTGTCACCCTATCAAATTTGTTTTTCTAAAAAAAGAAAAATTGGAGGTTTTTTTATGAAAAAAAGAATCACTGCACTGGCTATGGCACTTTTGTGTTGCTTGGCATGTCTTACACTTGCGGGTTGCGGCGATAAAAAATCTCAGGTTTATTTTCTTAATTTCAAACCTGAAAGCGCAAGCGTTTATGAGGAAATCGCTAAGGTTTATAAAGAGGAAACAGGCGTTGATGT
>JAZUMI010000126.1:0-13386 GCA_045603505.1 Acutalibacteraceae bacterium | reverse complement strand
ATAATAAGAATTTCCGTTAGAGTGGTCCATAAGACCTGTGAAGTCTTTCTGCCATACACCCTTTAATACATAATGCGCTTTGCCATCCTGTTGTATAAAGCCTGTTGTATCTTTAAACCAAACACCATCTGACAAATAATAAGTAGTTCCGTTAATTTCAACAAGTCCACTAACGAACTTAACCTCGCCTCTGAAAACATAAGTGTTGTCAATCAAGGCTGTAGTATTTTGTCTTATACCTTCTAATAAATAGAAAGTTCTATCTTCTATAGTAACAAATCCGTTATCATACTGTCTTTCGCCGTTAACGAAATACTGATACTCCCCTGTTTCATCGATAAAAACGAGTCCCGTAACACCTGCATCTGTAGTAACCCTTAATCCTTCACTCGATTCGCCAGCAGTAGCAGTTTCAGTTGCAGCATATCTTTGATAGAATGTATACGTCGTATTGGGTTCAAGATTAGCAAAAACATTTGATTTTTGCCATTCACCGTTATCAACCTTATATTCGCAACCTTTTACCCAAGCTAATGTAACGGAGTTATAGCTTTTCTTTTGTACTTTTGGCTCGGGAGCTTTATCCTGTGTTGACATATCAGTAGTTACATATAAAGCAACACTGGGTTCACCTTCATAAGCAATTTCAGTTTCTTTATATCTTTGATAAAACGCATAAGTTTTACCGGGTATGAGTCCCGTAAATACATTTGAATCTTGCCAAATTTCACCATCAAGGCTATATTGCATAACATCATTTGCTGCAAGAGTTACAGTTATATCGGTTTTATTTTCAAGTGTGGGTTCCGGCGCTTGCCCTTGGAAGTTTTTATTTGTAGTAACAGATAAGCCTTCACTTTCAGGACCTGCATACAACTTATCAGTTTCTTTGTAACGTTGATAGAATGTATATTGCTGACCAACGTTAAGATTAGAAAAGATATTTGAATCTTGCCATTCTCCGTTATCAACCTTATATTCATAGCCTAAAGTTTCATTTAAAATAATTTCTTTAGGTGTGGCTTTAAATACTGTAGGAGTGGGCGCCTTTGCTTGTGTGCCTTTTTTGGTAGTAAAGTTAGCACCGTTACTTGCAGAACTTTCGAGATATGCGTTGGTTTCTGCATATCTTTGATAGAAGGTGTAAGTTGTATTGTAATCAAGACCTGTAAATATGTTAGATTCCTGCCATTTTTCACCATCAATACTATACTCACAGCCTGAAACAGCATTAAGTGTAATGGTATCTGCGGTAGCTTCTTTTAAAGTAGGTACATCAGGTTTTTTACTATTTACAATTTTAATGCCAAATTTTAAATTTATATCAGAAAACTCAGATTCTTCTTTTAAAATAATATTCCAGTCAAGTATGCTACCCTCGTATGAAATAGTTTTAAGACCTGAATTTACAAAAGCACCGCTACCAATAGTATTTACACTAAGCGGAATTGCGATTTCAGTAAGTCCAGTGCATCCGTTAAAGGCGTTTGCACCTATTGTTTTAACATTCGAAATAGCTGATGGTGCAGCCCAGTTGCCAGGGAAAAAATCACCATAATCGGTAATCACAAACTTCACACTTGTTATATTTGTGCAATCCTTAAAAGCTCCTTCACCAATAGCTACAACTTTAACGTCCTTTATTGAGCCTGGTATTGTAAGGGAACTGGAAAGTTTACCATCATAACCCGTTATGGTAATTTCGTTTTCAAGTTTAGAAAACTTCAATACATTACCAACGATTTCCATCATTCCTGTTTGCGGTTCTTCAGCCGAAACAAAGTTTACTGATGCAAGGAAAGTAAATGCCGAGATAATAATACATAGGGAAAGAATAAAACTTATAATTCTTCTCATATGCTTTTCTCCTTATAAATTAATATTTTATTTCATATCCGCCAACCGGACGGATATTTAATACTGAGCAACTGTTTTCTCCAAAAACTTTTTCAATCATTTCTTTATATTCCGCTAACATTTCGGTTGGAATATAACATTGAATAGTTCCTGCAAATCCACCGCCGTGAACACGGCAAGCACCCTTACCAGAAAGAAACTGTTTTGTAAGAGCTATAGCAAGTGAAAGACCTTGCTCGGAAACATTTGATGTTGAATAGAGATTTTGCAGATAATCATAGGACGAGTTTCCCGATTCGTTTACCAACTCTAAAAACTCTTCAAAATCACCCGATTTTAGAGCATTTACCTCGCGATAAACTCTTTTTTGTTCGCTTATGAAATGGAATGCGCGCAAGATAGCTCTATCGCCACAGGTTTTACGAAGTTCTGAAAGATTTTCATAAAACTTTTCTTCATCAATATATCTCAAAAACTCGACACCGAGCGCATTGCTTATGCTTTTACATTCGGTTGTGATATCCGCGTAATCACCCGTAAGGTTGGCGTGATTACCACCCGTATCTACTACGCACAATGTATAACCATATTTTGAAATATCAAGATTTATACTTTCGGTTAGTGGATTTTTCGGGTCATCAAAATCTGCAAAGGTAAAACCTCCTAAGCTACTTGCAGTTTGGTCTAAAAGACCGGACGGTTTACCAAAATATACATTTTCTGCATACTGAGAACTTTTAGCAACATCAATCGCCGACATCTTATTCTCATAAAAGAGAGCATTAACAATAGTGGCAATTGCTACTTCAAATGCCGCCGATGAAGAAAGACCTGAGCCCTTTAAAACATTTGAAACAGTATATGCATCAAAACCCTTGATATCACATCCTGCCTCCTTGAATTTTGAGCAAACGCCTTTTATCAAGGAAACAGACCTGCCTTTTTCATTTTCACACATCTGAAGGTCTTCTACCGAAACGGTATCCATTACGAAGCCCTCCGATTTGATATTAATCTTATCTGTTCCGTTAAGAGCAACAACAGCAACAATATCAAGATTAACAGCTGCGGCAATTACCGAGCCGTGTTGATGGTCCGTATGGTTTCCTCCGATTTCCGTTCTTCCGGGGGCTGAAAAAAGTCTTACCGCTTCCCTGTCCCCGAAATTTTCAAAAAATCCGTCAATCGCTTTTACATATCTTTCACGTGCTGCTATAGGTTCGCCGTAAAGCAACGAAAAATCACCATCAAACCCGCCGTGCAATACGGCGTTTTTTATTTGTGAAATATTCATACAAACCTCTATTTAGAAATTATTTCAAGGGTATCTCTTGCAATTGCAAGTTCTTCATTTGTCGGTATTATGTAAACCTTAACCTTGCTGTTTGCGGTTGAGATTTCAACCTCTTCGCCTCTGATTTTATTCTTATCAGCATCAATTTCAACGCCAAGATAGGCAAGGTTTTCGCAAACTGCCGCACGGAGTTCGCCATCATTTTCACCGATACCACCGGTAAATACTATAGCATCAACGCCGTTCATAGCAGCGGCATATGAGCCAACGAATTTAAGTACCTGATAACGTTGCATATCAATAGCGAGTTTTGCCCTCTCATTACCGTTTGCAGCTGCGGCGCCGATATCTCTGTTATCATTAGATACACCCGAAATGCCAAACATACCCGATTCTTTATTCAAAATACGGTCCACATCTGCATAAGAAAGATTTTCCTTCTCGCCGATATATGTAATAATAGATGGGTCAAGTGTTCCGCAACGTGTTCCCATCACAAAACCATCAAGAGGAGTTAGACCCATTGAGGTATCAACGCATTTGCCGTTTTCAATAGCAGAAATTGAGCAACCATTACCAAGGTGACAGGTTATTACCTTACTGTTTTCTTTGCCTAAAAGTTCAATTGCTCTGCTTCCAACGAAACGATGTGAAGTTCCATGGAAACCATACTTGCGGATTTTATACTCCTCATAATACTTGTAAGGAATTCCATACATATAAGCCTTTGCGGGCATTGTCTGATGGAATGCAGTGTCAAATACTGCAACCTGAGGTACATCCTCGCCAAAGGTTTCGGTACAAGCCTTCATACCTAAAATATTTGCGGGATTATGTAAGGGAGCTAATGCACTCCACTCCTCGATAGCATCAATAACTTCCGGAGTTATAAGGCAAGATTTAGCAAAACCGCTACCGCCTTGTACTGCACGGTGTCCTATTGCTGAAACCTCATCAAGAGAATCTATTACCTTTGCTTCACTCTTAGTAAGAGCGAAAACTACTGCAGCAAACGCCTCACTATGTGTTGGCATTGGAGTTTCAGCTTTATACTCACGGCCATCGGCAGCTTTATGAGAAATAGCTCCTGTAACACCTATTCTTTCACATAAACCCTTTGCGAGTACCTGCTCATTCTCCATATCAATAAGTTGATATTTGAGTGATGAACTACCTGCATTAACAACAAAAATCTTCATTTCAATCAATCCTTCCATTGAATTTACAAAAAAAATATGTTAAACTATATAAAAGTATAGTTTCACTAATATAATAATACTTTAAAAGTTTAGATTTTTCAAGGCTTTTTTGAAAAGAAGTGATAAAATGTCAACAATTGGAATAATTGCCGAATTTAACCCATTACACAGCGGTCACAAACACCTAATCGATGAGGCGAAAAACCAGGGTGATGTTGTGTGTGTTATGAGCGGAAATTTTGTTCAACGAGGCGATTTTGCTATTTACCCTAAAGAAACCCGTTTCAAAGTCGCACTTGATTGCGGATGTGACCTTATCGCTGAGTTGCCTACCCCGTGGGCTATGTCCACCGCTCAAAATTTTGCACTCGGTAGTGTTTTTATACTTAACTCACTTGGTTGTGATACCATTATGTTTGGCAGTGAATGTGGTGATATTAATACCCTTTCATCTGTTGCTGACATACTTGAATCTAAGCCTTTTAAAAACTTTCTTTCTGTAGAACTCAAAAAAGGTATAACATTTGCCACCGCTCGTGAAAACGCAGTAAAAAAATGTGGCGGCGATTCTTCTCTTCTTTCGGGCGCTAACAATAATCTTGCTATCGAGTATATTCTCGCTGCAAGGAGCATAAACCCCGAGTTGAATTTTAAAACCATTAAGCGTCAAGGTGCCATGCACGACTCCCTTAACGAAGACACCTTCGTAAGTGCAACCTTGCTTCGTGAGAAAATTAAAAGCGGTGACTTTGATTTTGTTGAAAAATTCATTCCAAAAGGTGTATTTGAGTATTACAAAAATTCACCTATTTGCAGTATAGAAGGTAAAGATTTAGCGATTCTATCTCTCCTTCGCAGTAAGACAAAAGAGGACTTTAAAAATCTCCCCGATATAAGTGAAGGACTCGATAACAAACTTTTAAACTCAGTAACTCTTGCAGTTTCGCTCGAAGAATTGTATAATAACCTAAAGGTTAAGCGCTATACTATGGCGAGAATTCGCAGACTTGTTATGAACGCATTTCTCTCTATAGATAACTCATTTTTCCTTGAAAAGCCGCCCTATATAAGAATTGGTGGAATGAATAAAACAGGTGAAAAAATACTTAAAAATGCTACCAAAAGTTCCCCTGTTCCAATTGTTGTTAAACCCGCACAGATAGAGGCTTTGAGTGAAAATGCACAACGGCTTTTCAATACTGAAATAAAAGCCACAAATTTATATAATCTATTCCTTTCGTCACCTCAAAAATGCGGAAATGAATATACAAGAAAAATTATAAAAACGGAGTGATTCATATGGTTGAAGTTAAAATTATTGATTCTTTTAAAGATTATGGAAAATGTGTGAGCATTTCAAACGGCGTTATTGAGGCTTATGTAACTGTAGATTTAGGACCGAGAATAATAAAATTCGGTTTCGTTGGTGAACAGAACATAATGCAAAGCAACCGAAAAGAATTCGGTAACAAGACCGATGAAATCTTCACTAAATACTTTGGTGAAGGCAAAGCTTGGGAAAATTTCGGCGGTCATAGAATATGGCTTTCCCCCGAAAGTTATCCCGAAACATATTATCCCGATGATAGCAGTGTTTCTTATACAATTACCGAGAACGGTGCAATATTTACTCCGAAGCCTGAATATGAAAATGGTGTTTCTAAAACTCTTGAAATCAAGATGGATAAAGACGATACCAATATGCAGGTTATTATGAATGTTAAAAACATAACCGACAAACCAAAATCTTTTGCAATTTGGGGCCTTACTGTATCAGAAAAGAATGGCACAGTTATCATTCCAATGAACACAAACAATACTGGCCTTCTCCATAATAGAAGTATATCTGTATGGTCCTACACTGACTTAAGTGACGAACGAATTTACTTTGGCAAACGCTATGCTACCGTAAAGCATGACCCCGAAGCCGAAAAACCCTTAAAATTAGGTTTTGACCTTAATAGCGGATGTGTTTATTATGTGCTCGGCGATGATGTTTTCTGCAAACGCTATGCTACTAACCATCCCGATGGAGTTTATCCCGATGCGGGATGCTCTTTTGAAACATATTCCTGTTCGGTTTTCACCGAGGTTGAAAGTCTTGGTGAACTTAAGACAGTAGCACCAAATGAAACCTCTTCTTTGATTGAAAGTTGGTCACTTTGCAAACGCACTGTTGATGTTGATTTTAGAAATGATAATTCAATAGATAATCTTTTAAAATCCATATAAAAAAGCAAGGCTCTTTTCGAGCCTTGCTTTTATTTATCTCTCAAATAAATTGTTCTTGAATTTCTATGCATATAAACGCTTAAAACCAAGCCTACGCCAAGAAAAAGACATAAAAGTGAAGTTCCACCCGCACTAAAGAACGGGAGCGTTATTCCTATAACAGGAAGTACAGATATACACATTCCAATGTTAATTATCGTTTGTGCAAAAATCATTGCAAAAAAACCTACACAAATAAGTTTTCCGCTATCCTTACTGCATATATGCGCTACCCTTACACTTCTGAAACAGATTGCCGCAAGACAGAACATAACTGCAAGACAGCCTACAAAACCGAGTTCTTCTCCGATGCTTACAAAAATAAAATCGTTATACCCAAACGGAACAAGCCCTGAAGAAGTCAGACTTCCTTTAAGGTAACCTTGACCAAAAAAGCCTCCGTTTGCAAGGGCAATTCTTCCTCTCCATTGTTGGAAACCTGTTCCCTTGATATCGGCATCAAGATTAAACATATTTAAAATTCTGGCGCGATGTTCATCATTCATTATAAAGAAATAAATTATTGGCGAAACCAAAACAACTATCGCTAAAGCAATTACAAAATATTTCCACGAAACACCTGCCGCCCAAAGCATAAACACCATAATAATAGCGAAAACAAGAGCAGTTCCGTCATCGCCCTGAAAGTGAATAAGCAAAACAGGTATTGCACCATGGATACAAGCAGGAACTAAATATCTTAATTTGTTGATTTTATCCTTTATCACACTCAAATGTTTTGAAAATGTTATTATAAAACATATTTTCAAAAGCTCCGATGGCTGAAAGGTTGTGAAACCTAAATCAAGCCATGCTTTATCATCGGTGTTGCCGGGTGCAAAACCTATAAAAAATGTAAGAATTACAGGAATAAGACCCGCTAACGCTATTAAATACCAATATTCAAAATACCGTTCATAATCTATTCTTGCAATAAAAAGCGCTGCGAAAACGCCACCTATAGTACATATAAGTTGAACAAGAAGCGGCCTTATAGAACCTTCATAAGCGGTTGCAGAATAAACGGCCATACATCCATAAACCGATGTAAATACGCATAAAATGAGCATTATTTTATCGGTTTCTCGAAAAAAATCGGCAACTGCGCCAAGCAATCTTCTCATAAGACTCATCTCCTTTCCAAGTATCCATTATATTTTATTTTAACAAAATATGCAAGAGGGTCTTTAAACAATTGAAAAAATGTGTTATAATATTTTTAATCTTTTATGCAAAGGTGAGACTTAAGTGAAAAAATTTCTTTCAGATTCCCCCGAAAAAACCGAAGAAATCGCCTGTGCCCTTGCAACTCATCTAAAATCCGGCGATGTTATAGCATATATCGGCGGTCTTGGTATGGGTAAAACCTGCTTTACCCGTGGCCTTGCGAAAGGGCTTGGATTTAGCGGTCAGGTTACCTCCCCTACATTTGATATAATAAATGAGTATACGGGTGGTAGCCTTACACTGTATCATTTTGATATGTATCGCATACAAAGTTGGGAAGACCTTGATTCATGTGGCTTCTTTGATTATATGGAATCGGGTGGTGTTTTGGCTGTTGAATGGAGCGAAAATATCGAAAATGCGCTCCCCAAAAATACAATTTTCATTGAATTCAAAAGAATTGACGATACAACAAGAGAAATTATTATTAGGGGATGTGAAATATGAAAATTTTAGCAGTTGAATGTTCTGCAGGACCTGCTTCTACAGCCATTATGGAAGACGGTAATATAATAGCCAATGCTTTTTGTAATGTTAAAGTAACACACTCGCAGACCCTTTTACCTATGGTTGAATGTGTGCTTAAAGCATCGGGAATCGCCCTTGATGAAATAGATGGATTTGCGGTTGGTGCAGGACCAGGCTCATTCACAGGCATAAGAATAGGTATTAGCGCAATTAAAGGTATGGCACAGGCACGGAAACTTCCTTGCGCTGCAGTTTCAACACTTCGTGCTATGGCAGAAAATTACCGTGAAAGCGACTGTATTGTTTGCTCAGTTATGGATGCGAGAGCAAATCAAGTTTACAATGCTTTTTTTGATATTACAGGCGGAAAAATAAGGCGAATTTGCAAGGACAGAGCAATTTCTATTGCCGAACTTAGCGAAGAAATTAAAAAAATATCGCAAAATGTGAAAAAAAGTGTTATAATAGTTGGAGATGGTACCGATATCTTCTTCGAAAGTGTTAAAGATATCGGCTGTGTTGTAAAATCGGAGGCTGTAAAAAGATATCAAAATGCTTGTGGAATAGCTACTGCATCAATAGATATATTCAAAACAGGAAATGCAGTTACTGCCGAAGAATTACTTCCCACCTATCTGAGATTACCTCAGGCAGAAAGAGAATTAAAAAAGAATAGGTCCGGTGAAAATGTATGAAAATAGCACTTGGTTGTGACCATGGCGGTCTCGAACACAAAAATGCAATTAAAGAACATCTAGAAAGCAGAGGCTTTGAGGTTTGCGACTGCGGAATTTATGAACAGAAAAGCGTAGATTACCCCGAAATTGCTTTAAAGGTTGCGGAAAATGTAGTAAATAAAGAAAGTGACCTCGGTGTTCTCGTATGCGGAACAGGAATAGGTATGTCCCTTGCAGCAAATAAGGTCAAGGGTATCCGTGCAGCTTGTTGCAGTGAGCACTTCTCGGCTAAATACACAAGATTACATAACAATTCCAACATTCTCTGTCTTGGTGGAAGAGTTATTGGTGTTGGAACAGCAATTGAATTAGTTGACCTTTTCGTTGATACACAGTTTGAGGGCGGACGCCATCAACGCCGTGTTGATATGATTACAGATATTGAAAATAAATATTAAGGAGTACTCAAAATGACTGAAAATGTATTTGTTATGGACCATCCCCTAATTCAGCACAAACTCACAATTTTACGCGATGTAAGAACAGGCTCAAAGCAGTTCCGCGAATTAGTTAGCGAAATTGCAATGCTTATGTGTTATGAGTCAACTCGTGACCTACCCCTAAAAGAAGTTGATACAAAAACTCCTCTTACAACTGCTAAAACAAAAGTATTAGCAGGTAAGAAAATGGCTTTTGTTCCGATTTTACGCGCAGGTCTTGGTATGGTTGACGGTGTTTTAAGCCTCATTCCATCAGCTAAGGTAGGACATATTGGTATGTACAGAGACCCAGAAACACACACTCCTGTTGATTATTACTGCAAGCTTCCTGCTGACCTAGGTGAGAGAGATGTTTTCGTTCTTGACCCGATGCTCGCAACCGGCGGTAGTGCCATTGATGCCGTTGCAAGAATAAAGGAATTTGGACCAAAGAGAATTAAATTTATGTGCATTATAGCAGCGCCAGAGGGAATTGAAGCCTTTACAAAAGCGCATCCCGATGTTCCTGTTTACTGTGCGGGCCTTGACAGTCATCTTAACAACCATTGTTATATCGTTCCCGGTCTTGGTGATGCGGGAGACCGTATATTCGGTACTAAATAATAATTTAAAATGCCGCTCAATCGAGCGGCATTTTTTTATATCAAAAGTAAATTCCCCACTCAAAAGAGTGGGGAAAATTATTATTAGTTTGTGATTGTAAGTTCAGTATCTTTATCGAAGAGATGAATCTTATCAGTATCGATAGCAACCTTAATCTTATCACCGGGTTTAGCGGTTGAAGTAGGACTAACGCGTGCATTGATTGACTGACCTTCACAATTCATGTAAAGATATGTTTCTGCACCCATAAGCTCGGTAACATCAACATCACACTCAATAATGCCATCCTTATGAACTGCAATCTGCTCTTCCTCGTTGTAGAGGTTTTCAGGACGGATACCCATGATAATTTCCTTATCAACATAAGCTTCAAGAACATTATCCTTGTTCTTATCTGCAGGAAGTTTAACACGATATTTATTTTCATCAGAACCGAATTCTACATAGAAATCGCCATCCTTGATGAGCTTAGACTCAATAAAGTTCATTTGAGGAGAGCCAATGAAACCTGCAACGAAGAGGTTACAAGGATAACGGTAAAGATTGTTAGGAGAATCAACCTGCTGAACAATACCGCTCTTCATAACAACGATACGAGTACCCATTGTCATAGCTTCAGTCTGGTCATGTGTTACATAGATAAATGTGGTACCAAGACGCTGATGGAGCTTAGAAATCTCGGTACGCATCTGTGCACGGAGTTTAGCATCAAGGTTTGAAAGAGGCTCGTCAAGAAGGAATACCTTAGGCTCACGAACGATAGCACGACCGAGAGCAACACGCTGACGCTGACCACCCGACAAAGCCTTTGGCTTACGCTCGAGAAGATGTGCGATATCAAGAACTCGTGCAGCTTCTTCAACACGGCGGCGGATTTCATCCTTCGGAGTTTTACGAAGTTTGAGACCGAAAGCCATATTATCAAAAACTGTCATATGAGGATAGAGCGCATAGTTCTGGAAAACCATCGCAATATCACGGTCCTTAGGAGCAACATCGTTAACGAGACGGTCACCTATATAAATTTCACCATCCGAAATCTCCTCAAGACCTGCAACCATTCTAAGTGTGGTTGACTTACCGCAACCGGAAGGACCTACAAGGATTATAAACTCCTTATCTTCGATTTCAAGATTGAAATCAGAAACTGCAGTTACTCCGCCTGGGTATCTTTTGTAAACATTACGCAAAGATAAACTTGCCATACTTTTATACCTCCATATAATGTGGCTATTTAATTACATCTACTATTATAGCAAAAGGTTGTGGAAATTACTATGCAAATTTTATCCAATGTTATATTGAATGTTTTGTTAAAAATGCATATCGCTTTTGCACTATTTTTCCAAAAACACCGTTTTTATTTTGTTATTATCGAGTTCAATACATTCTCCAAACGGCAAATCACTCGGTAGAACAAGGCCCCCTACTGATATTCTGTGAAGTTCGTTTACGCCGAGTCCCACTGTGCCGAACATTCTTTTTATCTGATGGTATTTTCCCTCATAAATAGTTATCTCGGCTTTATTGCCTGAAAGCGGTACAAGTTTTGCACTTGCGCATTTTGTTCCATCTGCCAGTACAATGCCCTGTGCAAATTTTTCACACATATCGTGAGTAACTTCACCGTCAAGCGTTGCGATATAGGTTTTATTCACTTCTTTTTTAGGCGAGATAACATTGTGCGCGAAATCACCGTCATCTGTTATAATAATTAAGCCTGTAGTATCTTTATCAAGTCTGCCTACGGGAAAAAGCCCGTTTCGAGAAAGTTCAGGCGGTAATAAATCTACCACCGTTTTCCTTTTTTTATCCGATGAAGCAGAAAGTACTCCTTTTGGTTTGTTGAGCATAACATATATATGTTTTTTGTAAGTAAGATTTCGCTCACCGAAAGTTATGATTTGAAACTCGGGATTAACCAAAGTGCCAAAATCTTTAACCACCATACCGTCAACGCAAACTTGTCCTCTGCGCACAGCTGCTCTTGCCTCACTACGCGATATATTAAATTGTGAAGAAATCGTTTTATCAAGTCTTTGTTTATCCATCATTTTTCTCCAAAAGCGGTAACATTTTGCCACCGAGCGCCGTTTCGGTTATATCCCCGCCTATAAGCACGCCATTACATACAATCAGATTTACTATCCTATCACTGTTCTTTTCTTTGTATGTGTATACAGTCGCAGAATTACCTTTATATTTTGAAAGGTCAAATCCCGCTTTTTTCTGTAATTCATTATAATTATTATAAACGGAAGAAAAGGTATTAGGCACTACAATTTCCTTTTCATTAGGATTTTCTTCAACCTCAACACCAATATTATTAATAATCTTTATGCGCTTTGCGTTTGTTTCGGCCTTCACGGTATCCGAAAAAATACTACTCACCTGAAATGCAAGTGAAAGCAATATCAATATAAGGCAAAATGCAATTATAATCTTTTTTCTTGTAAAAGCAATGTATATCTTCAACGGTTGTACTCCTGTTCGAATGAACTCTTGTCTAACGATATGCTAAAACAAGAAATATTATTACTCAATTATACAAACCGCGTGTGCAGATATACCCTCTAACGCTCCTGTAAATCCAAGTCCTTCCTCGGTTGTAGCCTTCACATTTACTTCGCTTGCCTTTATTCCACAGTCTTGTGCAATATTTTTTCTCATTTCCTCAATATAAGATGCCATCTTAGGCTTCTGAGCAATAATTGTTGCATCAATATTACCTATTTTAAAGCCGTTATCAGAAAGTAATGAAACAGTTCTTTGAAGCAAAATTCTACTGTTTATACCATTAAACTCATCACTTGTATCTGGGAAATGCTTCCCTATATCGCCGAGTGCAGCAGCTCCAAGTAATGCATCACAGATAGCATGAAGAAGAACATCGGCATCAGAATGCCCTAATAATCCCTTTTCATAAGGGATTTTCACTCCGCCAATAAACAGTTCTCGGTTTTCTGCAAACTTATGAACATCATATCCGTGACCGATTCTCATAATGTTTCTTCAATCTCCTTTACTAGTAATCTGTATTCATCTCTTGTCATAAAAACATTGAGCATTTCCACAAGAGCATTTGTTGAAAGTTTTGACGGAAGTGATGCCTTCGAGAGAAGCATCTGCCTTTTTTTGGTACAATTATCTTTTCCGAAAAATCCGTCTTCGTATAAATCAAGCTTGGTTATCGGCTCAGAAATCATTTCTTCACTTTCATCTGCAATTACTCCTGCTCTTTTAAGTGCATTCACAATTGCATCATTCGGTACACCTTCAACACCTAAAAG
>JAZUMI010000125.1:0-2386 GCA_045603505.1 Acutalibacteraceae bacterium | reverse complement strand
TGCAACAACACTTGTAGCTCCTAATGAATTATTTAAGTCAGTTACAAATACAGATGCAAATAACAAGGTAGCTTCCGCAACACTTAACATTTCAAGCACAGTTAAAGTTTTATATCGCGTTAAGCTTGCAAACAAGAACTTAACAGTTAAGGTAAACGGTGTTGAAGCAGAGCTTGTTGCAACTAATAATGCCGATGAATATTTAGTATATTCAGATGCATTAAAGGCAACAGATTTCAATAAGGCTTACACTATTACAATTACTGACGGCGCAAATGAAATCAGCAAAGTAGTTTACAGCGTATACGACTATATTGCTTATATTGCAGCTAAGGGTGAAACTTCATCATTATATAATGTTGTAAAAGCATTAAATAACTATGGCATCAGCGCAGTAGCATTTAAAAATGCATAATGAGGTGACTAACTATTAAAAGTCAAGTGCTTTTTTAAAAAAGTTTAGAAATCAAAAATAGGCGCACTTAAACAAGCCCTATGTTTCAAGGACTTTAAAAGAAAGGTTAGAAATTATCTCATAGCAGCAGGATCATAAACAAGATTTTTCGTTTGCAAGGTAAAAAGGACACGCACAAGTTTCTTTGCAGTATGTGAAAGAGCAACACGGTGTGTTTTGCCTTGGGCACGTTTCTTTGCGTAATATTCTGCAAATGTAGGCTCGTAATTCACAACAGTACGAGCACAATTCATAAGAGCATATCGCAGATAAGAAGAGCCGTGTTTTACCATTTTGCCGTTAGATTCTGCGGTGCCGGATTGAAAATAACCCGGTTCCATACCGGCAAACGAAAGGAGCTGTGCAGGATTTTCAAACTTGGAAAAATCACCGAATTCAGCAAGAATAACTGCAGCAGACTCAATACCAATTCCCGGAACAGTTAACATGGGTGGATTTATCTCTGAAACACATTCATTGATGAGAGCTTCAACTTCACCCACTTTTGAATCTAACTGACTGAAAATATCTATGACCATAGCCATTTCATTCAGCAAGAAATCATCGGGATGACCTACAGTGTTCCGAGCAAGGTGTTTCAGGGTTGTGAAATCGGCAAGAGAAAATCTTCCACGAGACAATTTTCTAAGCGTTTCATAAGATTTAGCATTCATATTCGCAATTCTTTCAGGAGACGAATAGTTAATAAGAATATGAAATGCAGTGGTAGAAAATCTGCCTTTAAAAAACGGCTTAAATTCAGGAAAAACCTTGTCTAAGATATTTGTCAGTTCTACGAGTTGCCTGCTTCGCTGCCGTATAAGGTTATCTCGAAATCTTGTTAGTGACTTTAGTTTCTCAGTGTGGTAAAATGATGGTGGATAGGGCTTGTATTCTACCGTCATCAGATAACGGGCAATCATCTCGCAGTCAATCGAATCGGTTTTGGTTTTTCTAAGAGATTTACTCTTAATGAAGCGATTGATTAACAGCGGATTAAACTCCATGAATGTGGTGCTACACGATTCAAGAAAGAGTTTAAGGTTTGTACCGTAATGACCGGTAGATTCAAGCCCTATTCTTGTTTCTGTGCCAAGAGAGTCTAATAATGCTTTGAATTGCAAAAAGCCCTCGTGGTCATTTGCAAATGACCACGAGGGAGTGACAACATCACCAACGTCGTCAATTACAGCACAATCGTGTTTGAATTTAGAAATGTCGATTCCAATGTAATACATGGTTTCCTCCTTTACTTTTCTGCACTGCTGTTTTCCACAGACGGCTTGTCCTTGTATTCACGCAAATAAAAACGTCAAAGCGTTAACTAACTGATTACCATTTTGGACAAACCACTGTGGTTTGAGTCAGCTCGAACCAGTCTAAGCTGTAAAAATATAGATACAAATCCACAGTGCCTGTCTTAATTATATCGCAGGTAGCTACTCCTGCAAATATAACCAATAATTTTAAGAAAGGAGACATAATTAAACCACCCCTTTCGAGATGGTTTAATTATACGTGTTAATATGAAGAAAATTATTGCTTTTTTCCTTTGCTTTGCGATGATCTTATCTTTTTCTGCTTGCTCGGAAGAAGAAACTCAGGAACAGAAGTTAAAAGAGGGGGAGGCATTTGCTGAAAAATACCTTAACCTTATGCTTAATGGAAAGCTTTCCGAAGTAGATAGTCTTATGGTCATTGATACGAGGACCTTTGTGGAGGTATGCAATGAACAGATCCCTGGTGATATAGGCTTTGATGGGCAAAAAAAAGAAATTGACGGTGAAACCTTTGATTCTGTTGAAAAGTTCATTGAGGCGGCAGAACAGCGGTTGTCAGTTATAAAGCTAATAAGTATTAAAAAGAAAGATACAAGATCGGTTACAAGGGAAGAATTTGAAGATAAGATTTTGACCAATAAATATAATGAAG
>JAZUMI010000124.1:0-32886 GCA_045603505.1 Acutalibacteraceae bacterium | reverse complement strand
GAAATGAGAAGTGCTATAATCGGGCTTTTGAGTGTTGCAAGGAAGGTATCAAAACCGGGAAGCGTTCTAACCGAAACCATAGAATCACTCATAAGGTCCATACCGAAGATAAGAATTGCAAAGCCTATGAAGATATTGCCGAGGTCCTTTTTCTTATCGCTCTTTGCAAACATTTGCATCGCAATACCGATGAAAGCAAGAATAGGAGCGAAGAAGCTTGGGTTTAAAATTTCTATGTACCACTTACCGTCAAGACCTGCAAGGCTCAATAGCCACGCAGTAAGGGTGGTGCCAACATTCGAGCCCATTATAAGACCGAAAGTGTTGCTAAAATCTAAAAGACCCGAGTTAACAAGACCAACGAGCATTACAGTAAATGCCGATGACGACTGAATAGCAACGGTTATACCCGCCCCTAGGAAAAAGCCGAAAAAGTCATTCGAAGTAACCTTTTTCATTGTGCGCTCAAGTCCGCCACCCGCCAAGGTTTCAAGACCGCCCGACATTACATTCATACCGAACATAAAGAAGGTTAGTCCCAAAATAAGCGGAATTACCATAGTGGTTAAGATTTCCATAATTTTCCCCTTTCAGAGTTGCCAATATACCCCATTAAAATTCTATTGCTTTTGCAATATAGTTCTTTAATTCACTAATTGCGATTCTCTCTTGTGCCATAGTGTCACGATTACGAACGGTAACGCATCCGTCTTCAAGAGAATCAAAGTCGTAGGTTATACAAATCGGAGTTCCGATTTCATCCTGTCTGCGATAACGCTTACCGATAGAGCCTGCCTCATCGTAGTCTATCATAAAGTCTTTAGAAAGCCCGGCATAAACCTCACTTGCCTGCTCGGATAACTTCTTCGAAAGCGGAAGAACTGCCGCCTTGAAAGGAGCGATTGCAGGATGGAAGTGCATAACGTTACGAACTTCGCCTTTTTCATCGGTTTCCTCATCATAAGCCTCGCAAAGAAGAGCAAGGGTTACACGGTCGGCACCGAGAGATGGCTCAACAACATAAGGAATATATTTTTCGTTTGTTTCGGGGTCAAAGTACTCAAGCGGCTCACCCGAATGATTAGCGTGTTGAGTTAGGTCATAGTCGGTTCTATCGGCAACGCCCCAAAGCTCACCCCAACCGAACGGGAAGAGATACTCGAAGTCGGTTGTTGCCTTTGAATAGAAGCAAAGTTCATCTTTATCGTGGTCACGAAGTCTTAAATTTTCTTCCTTGATGCCAAGGTCTAAGAGCCACTTTTTGCAGTATGCTCTCCAATAAGCAAACCACTCAAGGTCGGTACCCGGTTTGCAGAAGAATTCAAGTTCCATCTGCTCAAACTCACGGATACGGAAGATAAAGTTACCGGGGGTTATCTCGTTACGGAATGATTTACCGATTTGAGCAACACCAAAAGGCACCTTTTTGCGAGTTGTTCTTTGAATGTTTTTGAAGTTTACAAATATACCCTGTGCGGTTTCGGGGCGAAGATAGAGGGTTGATGTGCTATCCTCGGTAACGCCCTGGAATGTTTTGAACATAAGGTTGAATTTGCGGATATCGGTAAAGTCCTTAGACTCACAGTGAGGACAGCAAATTCCCTTTTCCTTGATATAGTTCATCATTTCCTCATCGCTCATAGCGGCAGGGTTATCCGAAAGACCGTTTTCGGCTACATAGTCCTCTATAAGTTTATCTGCCCTGTGTCTTGTCTTACAAGATTTACAGTCCATAAGCGGGTCAGAAAAGCCACCCAAGTGACCCGATGCTACCCAAGTTTCAGGGTTCATAAGAATTGCACTGTCAAGTCCTACATTGTAAGGACTTTCCTGAACGAACTTCTTCCACCAAGCCTTTTTAATATTATTTTTAAGTTCAACGCCCAAGGGACCATAATCCCAAGAGTTTGCAAGACCGCCGTATATCTCACTACCCGGATATACAAAACCTCTTCCCTTGCAAAGCGCAACTACTGTTTCCATACTTTTTTTAGTGTTTTCCATCTTTCTTGTCTCCTTTTCTGCCCTTTGGAAGTAGCACATTTCTCCCTTGCTAACCTTCCATAAAAAGCCAGATTTCTACAAGTATTATATTACCTTAATTTTGTCAAAAAGTCAATAATATAGTAATCCTTGCGATAGTATATTTTACTTGACTTAAACCGCACAAATTGGTATTATATTTATATGCAAATATCCGCCCCCTTAGTTAAATGGATATAACAAGCCCCTCCTAAGTGTAAGATGTATCTAACGCCATAGATTGCATAAAGGCACGAACACTGTGAATAAAACTTAATATTTGCCCCCTTAGTTAAATGGATATAACAGGCCCCTCCTAAGGGCCAATTGCGCGTTCGATTCGCACAGGGGGTGCCAAAAACCCACCGCAAGGAATGATTCCTTGCGGTGTTCTTTTGTCCCCATTTTTATTCAAACACACTGCATATTTTGCCTACAAAATTATGAGCAAAACCAATGAAAAAGTAGTCTTTTGCTTACACTTGCTAACAGAAAAAATCTGTGTTGCACTTTTATTGACTTTAGAGATAAAATAAAATATAATATAATTACAATAAGTAAGTGTATAAACAAAGGATGTTACATAAGTTATGAGTCAAACAAAATCGAATGTTCCACAAAACTCTTTATTTATGTTAAAATCGGTAAAGTGGATCGCCTTAAACATTTTATTGCCCGCTCTACCTATGTTTGTTAAATTCATAGTAAATGTTTTCTCAGTATCTAGTGTTGCTGTTTTTGAACTTAACGAACTTTTGTATTATAATTTTTTCATTTGCATTCTTCTATGTGAACAAATTAACAAAAAGCAATCTTTACTTGGCCTTCTGATAACATATTTTATATTTCTTATTTGCGTAGGCGATATTTTATTAATCGCATTTGTATCAACGGGGCAACAGAATAATATAGCTGTATGGGTTTTCGCAATCTCAGTAGCTTTTATTTGTGCTTGCTTTGGTTCAATATATGTAATAAGAAAAGAGAAGGCAGAAGAGGAAAGGAGTGATTTGAATGGATAATTTATCAATTATTATTTCAATGTTTTCTGTATTGCTATCCGTTTTAAGCTTCATTTTGCTCTTTTTATATTTCCCAACCTCAAAATCAAAAACAATTGAGTTGGAAAATCCAGATAAAAACAATATAAACGTTCAAAATAAAAAGTTTTTCGATAATATTGTTAGACTTCTTGATTTGCTTATTTCTTTGATTTTCTTCTTATTAATGTCTCCTGTATTATTAATCGTATTTATATCGGTAAAGAGTTTTACAGAGGTTAGTGCAATTAAAAAAATCGAAATTGTTGGTAAGGGCGGCAAATCTGTCAATTTGTGTTTTTTTAGGACAGACGAAAATATCGAATCTAATAGCTTAAGAACGTTTCTAAAAAACACAAGTTTAGATTGTCTGCCGCAACTGTATAATGTTATTAAGGGCGATATTTCAATATTTGGATTGTCCCGAATTAAAACTGAATATTTGCAAGTTGCACAGGAGACAATTCCCAATATTCTTGAGCCATACAAATATTATAAACCTGGTTTAGTTGGTTTATCTGCTCTAAAAAAGCGTGAAGTTGAAAAACCATACTTTGAGTTTTTGCATATTTCTAATATAGAATTTTTAAATAACAGAAGTTTCAAATTGTCTTTTCAAATGTTAAGAAGAACAGTATATTTTTCATTCAAACCTAAAGACTAAACTATAAAATCACCGCCAATTTTTTTGGCGGTGATTTTTGTGATGTCAAGCAATCTATCAAGAGTTCAATCTATTTAATAACTCTGATATTATTTCAGGATGCTCTTTTGTAAGTTTTTTGAGCATTTCAAGTGTTTCCTCAGTTTCGGTTTTCTTGCTTTCAGTTCCCACTTTAGCAAAGAATCCACTATCCATTTCCTGTGCTATAAGTTTTCTATCCGCATCAAACCCATGGGCATAAGTTTCCGTTACCATCCGAGCCTCAGCGTGACCAGTATCGCCCTGTACAGCTTTTATATTGCCTCTGCTTAGCTTTAACTTTAACGAAGTGCTACTGTGCCGGAGACTGTGAAAAACCACAGGTCGAAGATTATGCTTTTCAATCATATTATAAAACACTTTATCAATAGTGCGCATTTCGTAAGGTCTGCCGTTGATGTGTGCAACAACCAAATCATAGTCGTAATACTCACTGCCGAGCAATGCCTTGTTTTCTTCTTGCTGTGCCTTAACCTTTTTCAGTTCCTCAATAACCGCTTGGGGTAAATATACTATACGATTACTGCTCTCGGTTTTAGGGGATTTCAGCACAAGGCTCGTTGTTGCTTTTTTGGGCATTATCTGCGGAAATTTTAGAATAATAGTGCTTCTATTTACCCTCTCTAAAGCTTCGATACTATCATTTGAACAACGGGAAATTTCCTTGTCGATTTTAACATAAGCCTCCCCTTTTAAAACGGCTTCATCACTTATGTGAACATTAGACCACTGCAAACCGAGGATTTCACCTATACGCAAACTGCAACCAAGCGCAAGATACAAGCACATTTTAAGCGCTGGGTCATCACAAACATTTAACGCCTCTATGGCTTCGGCATCCGACCAAACCGCTCGCTCTTTAGGATTATGTTTTGGAAGAGTTACCCCGATTGTTGGATTAACCTTTGTGTATTCCCAAACAACCGCTTTACCAAATGCACTTTTAAGTACTTTATGTATGCGAGAGATTGTACTTGCAGTTATTTTACCGACATTGCGGTGGCTCTGTGCCACAGCGGCTGGTTTATCAAGTAGCATAGTGTAATACGCATCCATATCCCTTGCAGTAATGGATTTTACATACCGCTCCCCGATATAAGGATTGATATAGTTCCTTATAAGACTAAGATTAGTAGTGTAATATGAATTACCCCATTTTTTAAGTCCGTAAACCTCTACAAACTCCTCTAAAAATTCTTTAAGGGTTATATTATTCTCTTGCTTAATAATGCCCTTAGCCGCTCTCGCAGGCGGCTCAAAAGTGCCGTTCTTTTTAGCAAGTTTTATTTGCATATCACGAATCATAGCTTCATCTACTGACTTGTATGTTTCGGTTCGTGGAGAATTTTCACCCGAACAGCGATATATAACTTGATAAGAATTACCCCTTTTTCTAATTGCCATTATATTTACCTCCTTGAAAAATAATCGCCCGCTACATAGGTAACGGGCAGTTTGTAATATTTTAGGCGCTTTCACCCTTGATAAAAGCAATAAACGCATCCCTTGGAACACGATACTGTTTTCCAACTTTGATAGCCTTTATCTGCCCAGAATTTATCAAAGAATAAGCGGCATTGCGCCCTATTCTCAAAGTATCTGCAACATCTATAACATTGATAACAAACGGCATACTTTCAAATGTCCTATAAACCATAACCGTCCTCCTTAAATGAAATACCTGTTACACAACTTAATGGATTGCCGAATCCAGCTTTTCTCTTTCTGTCTTTTTTGGTAATAAAAATTTGATTGGCATAACGCTGAAAGAAATGCGAAAATTCATTTTTAGAAACTCCATCAAATGTTTCACAAAACTGACTAAAAGCATCCTCTACAAATACAATTCCGTTGTCATTAGCAATAAAATTATTTTTAGTGAATTCATAAATTTGTAAAGTGTAATCCAAATCATTCGTTTCGGATGCAGAAACAATTTCATTGGGTTGATAATTACCTGCAAATTTATAACCATTATCAACTAATCTAAAATATGCGCTGATAGCCTTAGTGACTATTGCGTCTTTTTCCTGTAATAGCAACTCGTCTAAATTTACAATTCTTTCTTCACGTGGTATTGCAAATCTAAACGGGATTGTTATAACACGGTTGAAAAATGGTTCATCTTTAGTTTTTGTAAGTAATGCGTGATTTGTCGCGATAATAAATTTTGCAGATGTAATTAAATCGCTGTTACCCTCATTCTTCTTGTGAACTTTTAAACGGTCATTTCCTGTGATTAATTTCAATCGGCTGACAGATGAATTGTCTAATGGGGACGGTGGTATGTCAGGCATATAGCACAGTGCTTTGCCAATAAGTTCAGCTGTTGTAAATTTTTCGCCAAAAAACCCCGCTTCAAGTTGCACAACAGAATCGTCATTAAATAGTTTTTGCAGAAAATTAGCAAAAACACTTTTGCCCGAGTCTCCAACTCCTTGCAAAAGGAATAGGCATTTTGCATTTGAATCAGGTGTTAGCGCATAACCTATAAACTGCAAAATTCTCTCAGCAAGAATTAAATCTCCGCCTGTGATTGAATTTATAAAATTATCAAATATAGGTGTTTCTAAACTTGAAAATGGCGAATAATTCGCATCAATATAATAGAGCGTTAAAAATGAAGACGAGTGTTTTAAAAACAATCGTGTAGTAGTATCCAAAACACCATTTTTAAAGGATACATAATTTTTGGGTATATCCTGTTGTTGTACGCAAATCTGCGGTTCTCGCATTAAGAAATTAACTACCCCATCCAAAAAACTACTACTTTTATCTACTAAATGCTCTCTACAATATTTCATAATTAATCGGGCGATTTCAATATGGCTTTTAGCTAAGTAGGAAAACTCCTCATAAGCATAGAAAATGTTTTTGATAGTAACTACCTTGCATCGTTTGCGAAAGCATCCCATTAACTCATAGGCACTATAAGAATCGTCTCGTTCTGCTCTTCTTTCTTTAGATGAAATATCATCTTGTTTTATATTGATTTTTTCTGCAATAGTAGCACTATTTAATTGTGATGGTAGAACCTCGTTCTTGTCGGTTTTAAAAATAATATCCTTTTTGTTTAGAAAATCTAAAGGAAATACTTTTCTGTCAAGGTCTTTTTCTACTTCTGCCCAATTTATATAATATTCCGCTCCCAAAGGGCTAATTTCGAGCAAGGGTAAATTAAGGTCTAATTTGTCATTGTAGAATACCATAGGTTCTTTCAACGCTTTCCCATCCTCATCCAAAAATAAAAAAGGTTCTGAAAGTTCTTTTGCATCCAAATTTGGATTTGTATCTTTTAAGTTTTTGCTCATAAATGCACCTCGCAAAATTTATTGAAAAGATGCCGTTTCATATTTTCACCTCCTCTTTGTTATATTTGGGAAATAAAACATCCCGAAAAGATATTTAACATCTTTTCGGGATAAATTATAATATTTTTTGTGCTGATATTATTTGCGTAAATGCTGATAATTTTTACTTGGAATAAATACGATGCATACTATTTTTAAAATTATTAATTATATCATTTATATAACTTTTATCATAATCAAATTGAGTGTACTGCGAAATTGCACTTAAAATCAAATCATTTATCTTTTCCATATCTTCTAAATTTCTATGTGAATAAATAAATGCTTTTATTTTACAGATAATATTTTCTATCTTTCGTTTATATATTAGATGCTCTCGCATACCAAAATTAATTATGAGCCTGTTTTGTATTTTTGAATTCCAAGCATCAGCTATAATCGAATCTGCATTTTCTAAATCCAATAGCGAGCTTATAAATGATTTTTTATTACTGTTATGATTATGATGCTTTTGTGTTAATTTATCCTTATTCTTTTTCACATAAATTATTTCTTGAACAACAGTTATTAATAGCAACTCATCGATTTTTTGTGATAAATCGCTATTATGATATTTTTCTATAAGGCGAATAACAGGTTTTGCGTGGTTTAAGGCATAAAGATAAGCGCTTGTTTCATCAGAATCAAAACCTTTATCGTATGATATTAGTTTTAAAAACAACTTGGCTTGTTCATCACATTTGCGATTTGATAAACATTTAATGGATTCATCTATAATAGTATAATCTATTAAATGACCTTCACTAAAGATAAAACTTTCTATAAATCTTTTAGTAGGGTTTTCATCATAAATTAATTCATTATTAATTTGAAATCTGCCCATATCACAACAAAGATAATAGTGAGTACATAATATATTATAAAAAGTTGCAAATATATCTTCTTTATAAGGTAAATCAATTGCGTTGAAAATAGCTGTCTGTGGCAACAAATATTCGTTTAAAAAATCGTAAAGCTTTTTTATATTCTCTAATGCCTTATCCCTGTGAGTTAGTGCATATTGTGTAATCACATTAAAAAACATATCTAAATGGAATTGTTCCCATTTATGATTAATCATAAATATGCGTTCTTCTTTTGACTCTGAGTTTGGAATTTTATTACCTATTATTTCGAGCAAGTCATAGTATGTTTTACCATATACAGTCCCGCTTGAAGTGAACGTTGTAATATTATCGAAACACGGTTTGCTTAAAATATCAATTATATGGACAGGAGGATTGCTCTTGAATAGTTCGTCTTTTGTTAAACAACCTTTCTTATCAAGCATATATATCAATTTTAAAATTTGCATCATTACGAATTTTTGTTCATTGTCTTTTCCTGCGTTTTTCTCTATATCGTAAGAAAGAAGCTTTTTAAATTTATCAATTAATCCCGATTCATCACTGTTTTTGAATTTGTGGCGAAGTTCTTCTATTGTGATTGAATTTGTATCTGGTTCTAATTCAGATGAAATCTCTTTGCATAAATCTATCATTCTTGGATTGTGCCCTTGCTCATAGGTTTTATCAATATCAAATCTGCCCATAACAGTATTTCGTTTGAATGCTATATAAAACTATTCAAAATCTCCTTTTTAGTAAAGTTGTGTCAATGTGTCAGTGTCAGAACATATTTAAATTCCGCACGTTTATTATACTATACAATCGGCGAATAGTACAGATTTTTTGAATTTATACCTGTGACACGACACAGTGGCACAAAAGATTTAAAGAGTAGATTTTAGGCTCAGTGCATTGAAATCCTGAGCCTCTCTTCATTTCTTATTCTTTAATGGATTTTTTACCCCTCGGCTTACGAGATAAACCGAAGCGGCAAGAATTGCACCCTCGGCAAAACTTGCAAGAGGTGTGCCGACTAATGCAAATAGAATAGACATACTTTCACCCCCTTACGCTTTCACCATACAACTGATACCCTCCATAATGCACAATACACCAAGGGTAACAACAAATCCTGCAAGTGTCCACTGCATAACTTAAACCTCCTTTACTTTTCTATAAAATGTACTCGGTTTCATATCAAGTCTTTTCATTGCTTCTACCGCCGTTATATCACCGCCCTTCCATAAAGATACAATTTCATTGAATCGTGGATGTTCTATTGGTTTTCTACCTTTATAAACACCGTTCTGCTTTGCTACTGCAATACCTTCCTTTTGTCTTTGTAGTATATATTCACGCTCAAGTTCGGCAACTGCGCCGAACACCGTCAGCATAAACTTACCTGTCGGTGTGGTTGTATCTATGGCTTCTTTCTTTGATACAAACTCTACACGTTTTTCAGTAAGCCTCTCACCCAGCTCCAATAGGTCTTTTGTATTACGGGCAAATCGGCTGATAGCCTCAACGATTACAACATCTCCCTCTCTGACATAATTCATCATTCGTTTAAGTTCGGGGCGGTCTGTATTCTTACCGCTCATACGGTCAATATAAACTTGCTCTACACCGAGCTCCTTCATCAGCACCTCTTGCCTTGCGGTGTTTTGGTCTGTGGTGCTGATACGAATATAACCTATCTTCAAAATCTCACCTCAATTCTCAATAGGGTGGGATTTCTTTTTGACATATCCCCAAAGCCATAAACCAACCCTATTGGCATACTGTGTCGGCGTGTCAATAGAGTGTACCCTAACGGCATATTACCACGCACCGCAATATAGCATTTCCTCAATATCATCCGTTGTATATCCTTCATCCAAAAGCATATCTACCATATCATCGGTATAACCGTAAAAAGAAGCGTGGGATTTCAACTGATGGATATACTCTTGTTGATAAGAAGATTTTTCTTTGTGTCCTGAAGATACGGAAATGTGTCTGTATGGAAAGTGTGAGTAATAATTGCATGCCCATAACAGACCTGTATCAAACTCATCCTTTTCCATATTGCCGTAACAGTCAATTTTTAACATATCACCCATTTTAAGTTCTATTTCCTCTACCTTACCAAAACGGTAAGGCATTTTTCGTAGTGCCTTTTTAAGAATCTCTTCGGTGGATGCATAAATGTATATGCCAATACTAGGAAAGTGATATATGCACATCGGATTATCTCCCTTTACAAAATATAGGTTATTGTATTTGTCCATAACCGTTATTGTAAAAGTTCCCATTAGTTTTTTTGCCATAAACTTAAGACTTTCGAAATTTAATGTTCCTTTTTTCTCAATAAGCTGCACCGCAATATAACTATCCGTTTCAATTCGGGTTTGCGAAAGCTTCTCAGATTCTCTCAGGGTTGTATCGTTATAAAGAACACCATTATGTGCCAATGCAAATTCAGTATTATCTGACTTGCCGTAAAAAGGATGATTATTAAAATTGAATTTTTCGTTTCCTTGCGTAGTCATACGGGTATGTCCCATAATCAAATTTACATCAGGAATATTAAATCTCATTTTATGTGCGGCGAGTGGGCGCTTATAAACGCTCAAATGACCGTTATGGTTATAGGCTATACCTGTAGCATCCGTTCCTCTTGCCTCACAAGCAACCGACAATATAGATATGATTTTATTTTTTTGCTTCGCATTAAAGCGGTTTTTATAATCAAGCATTCCAAATAAACAACACATTACACATCCTCCTCACAGTCCACAGGCTCGTTTATGTATATACGGCGCTCTTTGAGATATTGTATAAGCTCAGGCTCATTACACCCCGATACAAAGGTTGTCCAAGACATTGATTTAATTTCATCATCCGTCAACGAAAAAGCCACATCACAGACTTTGTTTACAAGTTGTAATGTGGCTATGATGGTGTTGTATTTTAATGTGCCTCGGAACATTCTAAACTCAATAGTATCAGTGTTTTGCAGATTGATACAGGAATATCTGCCGTTGCTCGCACCACCTTTTGCGTGGTCGAGTATATCCTTGGGTTTGTCTTTATACCCATAACGAGCCGCCCAACGCTCTAACTGATGATTGGTACGGCGAGAGAATTTAAGCAGCTCCTCCCAATGCTTTTCAAAGAAATAGAGTATTCGGGCAATACAGGCTTCCTGCTCACTATAGGTATTACCGAGGGAACAACGGTTTACGTGGATGTGCAAACCACAGGTTTCCGCCTGATGTGATGTGTAACCCAAACTGCGCACTTTCCTTAATACCGATTCCCACAGCATTTTATTCTTGTGATATTCCAAGGTCATAGGATGGGAAACAATTTCAAAGCCATCATCAAGCGAGCCATCATGTTTACAATAAATATGACATTTATCTCTGTTGCCGATATTCATTACTCTTTCAGCACTGTCATCATCTTCGCCCGCACCGTCAACCTCTAATTCCATACCGAAATAACGCTCGTTTTCACCATAGAAAATGGGAGCGGGTTTAAAATAATAATCTCTGATGCTTTTTGTACTGCAATAGGTGTTATAGCAGTCTTGACAGTATGGTGTATCATCCTCTTCATTTTCATAAAAAGCATCTTCGCTTCGTATAATGCGGTCACAGCGGCTACAGGTGGTATAGTGGTTATCGTAACAACTTTCACATAGCGACATACTGTCACTGCCCGAATTTTCAACCTCCCATATTCGTCTGTCGCAACGGGAACAAACGGTTGTTTCTGTTCCAAGACAGCTTGAACATAAATACTTGCCGTCAAATTCTGTTAGTTGGTCTGCGGGGTACGGCTCACCGCAGATACTGCATCTTTTAGGTTCTTTCATTCATATTACCTCCATAAAATAAAATGCCCGAAGCGGTTTTTCGCTTCGGGTTTCATAGAGATAATATATAATTAAACGAAAATAAGTTTTCTTTTTTGGATTTTTCAAAGTTTTATTCTACGTCGTTTATTGATAACAATGCGTTTACAATTTTTTCTATTTTTGATGAGTTCAAAATAGAAGTTAAAACCACTTCGAACTCATTTACATTTTCGCAAAGAATTTCTTCGTTAGCATTAATCTCTGTAGCAATTTCTTGATCCAAGACAATATTTACGGGATATAAAGAGACGTTATGTTCTATGAACATAACTCTATATTTATAGTCGGGTGCTTTGGGTGATGCTATATAAAACTCATATTTAAAAGTTCCTTCTTGAATATCACCTAAGTCATCTTGAACATTATACTCGCGATCACCAAGATTAAACGCTAAAGAAGACAAACCATGAATTGTACCCGAATGAATCGTACCATCATAATCGTTAGCTTTAGCAACAATTAAGCCACCTGTAATTTCACTTAGATATTCGCCCTGTTCGTTTAAAATCTTTTTAGGCGATTCAACCTCTATTGGCGAAAACTCTTTCTGCCATAAATTTTTCATTTAATTTTTTCCTCCTTAATATTAAAGAATATAGGTAAATGGTCACTGAAATTATTTTTGTTGGGCTTACCATTAAGCATAAGTTGACAAGTTTTAGTTTCTGTTATTATTGAAAAAGAATCCATATTAAATGCATTGATAAGTTGAGGTCTTACAATTACTTGATCGAACATATTCCAATAGTAGTTAACAGATTTACTACTATTATAATAATATGATGCGTATGGCGCTTCTTGATTGCTTAAAAATTTCCACGATGGATTAAAAAACTTTTCTCTTACGATACCTTGACGAACTGCAGTTGTATCTTTTAGTTCCTCTTTATAAGGAATAGCAAATAAAGAATCTGAACTAACAGATATTTCTTCAAAAGGATTAATGTTAAAATCACCAACCATTATAGAATTTTTTGATTGGAATTTGATTTCTTGTTCAGTTAAGTCTGTGCAAGTTCTTTGAAGTACACCTAATTGGTCAAATGTTCCACCAGACATTTTGCTTACATTATGTATTGCGGCAATTAATAATGTGCCTGTAGCTATACCAATTTTAAATATTGCATATCTATTATCTTCGTGTAATACACTTACAGTTTTATAACGATTAGAAATTATCCCACATATATGCGAACAACCACCATAACTTGGAAGCACTTTGTAATTTTCAGGAGAGATAAGATTTATCTCTTTACATAATTTCGATATTTTATCCGTCGGATACTCCGCAAGTAAAACAATATCGCACTTTTTTTCTATGATAATTTCTGATATGCATTTGTTAATATTACTTTTGTTGGAACTTTTCAATGTATTCCAAAATAGTATATTCAGAAAGCATCACCTATGTTATTAATGGATTTAACAATTTTATATTTAAATTATAGCATATTAGTTAAAAATAAACAATATTAAGTATTAAAAAATGCGAAGCCATGTGCTTCGCATTTTTTAGCATTATTAGTTTGAAATTATTAATCTTCTTCAAACATAAGGAATTTATATGCAGGTACATCAAGTGCGCTTGCTATGTCAAACAATGTATCAAATGATATTGCCTTACTTATATTCGGTGCTTCAACGTGACCGATAAATGCAGGGGTACGCTCTATCTTTTCAGCAAGCTGTTCTTGTGTCAATCCTCGCAACTTGCGATAATAAGCAATCTTTAATCCTAACTGCAAATATTCTGATTCGTATATCGTTTTCACATCATCACCTCACGAATATATTTTACCAAAATATATTCAATCTTTACAGGAAAGATAAAATATGATATACTATCTATCAGTTATAAAATAATTGCTATCAAAGCAAAAGGAGCATTAAATATGAAATGTGAAAACTGTAATACGGAACACGAGGGGGAATTTTGTCCTAATTGCAACAGACTTACCGATACACTCCAAAACAATGAGCCTATCAAAAACACAGGAAAATTGTTAGGTTTCAGAACAAATATAATCTGGAAAAAGATTGTATCAATTATATATTTGATTTTTTGCTTTATATATCTTTTAGGTGTGATAGGCGCTGAAAAATATGTAAATATTACTAATCACGATTTCATAATTTCTCAAATTTATGATACGCTGATTTTTGTGATTATGATTACACCATATATATTTTTATCTAATACAAGATTTAGAAATATTTTGCCGCTATTCAAAAAGCACAGTCTTGGTGCAAGTGCTATCGGTTTAATCTTTGTTACAATTATTATCGGGGTTATAAGCGGAGTTATTGATGCCGCACATTCAGAAGAATTTTTGAATGATAGAAAAAATCACGCTTATACTGAAACCGTTACAGACGCCACTTGTGAAAAAGCAGGAGAAATTAAAAAGTTTTGCGAATACTGTGGAATATCGGAAACCGAAACCGTAGCAGCATTAGGACATAAAATGACAGAAATCTCACGCAAAGATGCAACCGAAACAACTGAGGGTGAGATAGTCGAAGAATGTAGTGTTTGTGGCAAACAAAAGAAAACTATTTTAGAAAAAATACAAATAAATAGTAGTTCTAAAGAAAATACATCTACCTCTGAAACAAGTTCAAAAAGCGAAATTGAAAACACTTCCTCTACTAACAATTTGTCGAAAGATACTAGCATCACAAATAGCTCTGCTGACACAAGTTCTTCAGCCTCTACAGTCAAACAGGAGAAAACACCCGAAGAAATAAAAATTGAATATATGGACTCTTGTGATTATGTAGATTGTGAATGGTTGTTGAGAAGACCTAACGATTATATCGGCAACAGATTTGTTTTTGAAGGAGAAGTATTTCAAACAAGCGTTGAACTTTTTGGAGACTATAATATATACTTTATTAGAGTAAGTACAAATGCATTTGACAGTCAAGAGAATATTATTTACGTAAAATATTTATTGCCTGCAGATGCTACAAAAATCTTAGAAGGTGACACGGTAAATGTATATGGAGAATTTCAAGGTGAGCATACGTATCTTACTACCGATTTGGATAGTAAAACAGTACCATTAATAAAGGCAGAATATATCGATATAGTTATTTCGTAAAAATAGGAAAATATTTATGTAAAGGATGATAAAAATGGAAAACAATTTAAAATGCCCTAACTGTGGCTCAGAAAACATTCAGTTCGGAACTAGCACAAGTGGAGGAGGTTTTTCCTTTTCAAATTCTTGTTGTGGATACATAATGCTCGGTCCGCTTGGTTTACTATGCGGTGCTTGTGGCTCAGGTACATCTACCGAAGAATTTTGGATATGTCAAGGTTGTGGTCATAAATTTTCTAATAGAACAGCTAAAAAAGCTAAAGAAAACGAAGAAAAAGCAGAAATTAGAAAAGAATTGGACAAAAAAGCTGAATATGAAAATTATTTAGAAAACAAGAAAAAATTAAAAGAAATGCTTGATAAATATGGCAGTATAGAAACCATAGAAAAACAATATGCAACATCTAAAACAAAAGCAGATGAAAATAAGGAAGCGTATGATTTAGCGTTTAAGAGTTTTGTAGAAAGTAGCGATAAAAAGGTTAAAAAAATGTACAAGCTCTCGGACGAATCTATTTCTAACGGAATGACAAATTTTATAGCAATAAGTTTTGTAATTGCTATTGTTCTTTGTTTCTTTGGATTGTTTCCTGTTGCAATACCCATTGTTGTTTTGGATATAATTTTATTTATCTTTTCCGTTATTAAGGCTGCTTCTGCAACAACAAAAATCAAAAATTTGTTTTTTGAAGCAAATAAATCTGGTAAAAATTTATATGAAAATATGAGAAAAAGCGAAGAAGAATTTGAAGAATGGCAAAACATAAAAAATCTAATTGAAAGTGTTGAAGCATACGAAAAAGAAAATACTCAATAAATTTTTTCAAAATATGTATAGTCGTTTATTTTTGTTTGGACATAATGCAGGTTGTCACCAACGGGCTGACCGCAGTTTCTTTTTTAAAGATTATCAGTTTCCCGTATGCGCAAGATGTACGGGTGTACTAATTGGCTATTGTTTGACTATCCCTATTTATTTACTGTGTAAATTTTATTATCAACATTGTTTAATAGCATGTCTTATTATGCTATTAGATTGGATGATACAGTATCTTAAAATTAGAGAATCAACAAATATTCGCAGATTAGTTACAGGGGTATTAGGTGGTTTCGGTGTGTTTGGATTTCAAATACTTTTAACCACAGATTTGATAAGGCTAATATTTTAATCGTTGCCTACAATTTTGCCTACAAAAGCAAAAATGAACACTAAAAAAATCACTTAACACCAAGAGTGAATACATAACAAGAAAATCCCTATAAACCCTGTAAATATCAGGGATTATCGGGGTTTATTCGTTACATAGTGGGAATACTCAAAAATCAATGTTTCGTACTCCTAAGGGCTAGTTGCGTGTTCGATTCACACAGGGGGTGCCAAAAGCCGCTTTTAATAAAGCGGCTTTTATATTTATCCTTTTTTGCGGCAAAATAGTTTTAAATAGTTATCTTTTGGGGGGATTTGCCGTGAATGATGTTTGCGTTAGCATTATTATGCCTGTTTACAATGTTGAACGGTATCTGCACTCAAGCGTTAATGATGTTTTATCGCAGACCTATCGCAATTTTGAGTTAATCCTTGTTGATGATGCTTCGCCCGATAACTGTGGCTTCCTTTGCGATTCTTTCACAAAAAAAGATGCTCGAGTTCGAGTTTTGCACCTACCCGTAAACAAGGGTGTTTGGAACGCTCGAAACGAGGGGCTAAAGGTAGCAAAAGGAAAATATATTCTTTTCCTCGATAGCGATGACAGAATTTCTCCCAACCTAATCTCACTTTGCGTTAAATCAATGGATGAAAACCCTTGCGATGTTGTTGTTTTCGGACTTATAGAAGAGCATTTCGATAAAAGCGGGCAAATTTACGCAACGAAAACTATTTCGCTTAAAGAAAAGGTTTTAAAGTCAAGTAAAGAAGTGCAAAACGAGGTTGTTTTGCTTGAGAAATCGGGGCTTTACGGCTACCCCTGGAACAAACTTTTTTCTGCCGAAATTTTGAAAAAGAGCGGCGCCAAATTTCCTGAAATGAAGTTCAACGAGGATATTATTTTTAATATTTGTGTTTTTAATTTCACAGAAAGATGCAACATTCTATCCGCAACACCCTACCGCTATGCAAAGCGAAGCAGTAGCACCACGGGAAAATTTATTTCCACCTATTATGATGACATAATGGTGAAAATCGACCACCTTTATGAACAGTTTACAACTTGGCGCCTCGGTGACAACGCTTTTCACCTTATTGCCGACAGATATGTGCGCTACTTCTTCTCCGCCCTTGAGCGCAATTTCGATAGACGTTCACTCTTTACTAAAAAAAGCCGAAAAGCATTTTTCAAAAATGAACTAACCCACCCGCGATACAAAGCGCTTTCGCCCTATATGAAAGGCTCCGGTATTTCGGGAATTATGGCAAAGTTTTTTAAAAGCAAAAACCTCTTTTTCTGTATGCTTATAGCAAGAATAATCTATTTAACAAAAAAACTCTTCCCGAAGATTTTCGAGAAGATAAGTTAAAAAGAAAAGCCTCGAAAATTCGAGGCTTTTAAATATTATTTTGCTTTTTTCTGTTTGTATCTTATCCACAACACCCACAACGGACCTGAAACAAAGAGCGAAGTAATAGCACCACTCACAATACCGAATGCCATCGGGATAGCAAATGTGCGAAGTGAAGTAAGACCATAAATTTCTGAAACAACAACAATTGTCATAACAGCGAGGAATGTTGTTACTGTTGTAATAACGTTTCTTATAGCAACCTTACCGATACTGCCGTTTACAAGTTCACCTATTTCCATATCGGGATAGAACTTGCGGTCCTCTCTTACTCTGTCATACATAACGATGGTATCGTTAAGCGAATAACCGAGAATTGTAAGGATAACTGCCATATAGTTTGAATCTATCTGCAAACGGAAGAACACGCATGTAAAGAAAGTAATAAGAACATCAAAAACGAGGGCTGCAAGGGCGGTAAGTGCCGCCGAAACGCCACCGATTTTTCTGAATCTTATGCCCACATAAATAATAACAAGAATTGCAGTTATAAGCACTGCAACCATACTTTTTGCAAAGAATGTTCCTGCAATGGTTGGGCTAACCGAGTTTGAATCGTAAATTTCAACCTTGTTATCCTTAAAATCTTCCTGAAGTGCCGAAATCATACCCTCTTGAGTTTCTGCCGCAAGAGATTTTGTACCAACAAGGCTTACCGAGAAGGTTTTTGTATCTCCTGCGAGAGATTCACTCATATCAACCTTAAAATCTCCCTCGATAACATCTTCGAGTGCGCTTTCAATTTTAGTTGTTTCAATATCGCCCGTGTAGGAATAGGATATTCTCGTTCCGCCCTTGAAGTTTATATCAAGGTTAACGCCGAAAATACAGGCTACGATTACACCCGCGATAACTATTGCGGCATACACGATAAGAACAGGAACAAGAGATTTATTAAAATCTATTTTTTTCTTAGCCATTTTTCTTACCTCCGTAAAGCCAGGGTTTTCTCAAGAACTTGAGTTGCGAAATACTCTTAAGCATATACTTTGAAGCAAGAACGCCCATTATAAGGTTGAAGATAACGCCTATAAGTAGTGTATAACCGAACGAATAAATCGAACCTGTTATTGAAGAGCCTAAAAGTGACATAATGGGTGAGAATATTTTAGCGATTATACTATCAGGAGTACCGAAAGCACCCATAAGCACGAGCGACACGATAACGATGGTAACGTTACCGTCAATGATAGCGCTAAGACTGTTCTTAAATCCGCTATCTATCGCACCGTCAATCGTCTTGCCCTTTTGGAACTCATCACGAATTCGCTCAGATGCGATAACATTACAGTCAACACCCACACCGATAGAAAGGATTATACCTGCTATACCGGGGATTGTAAGTGTAAAGCTATCCGCCTTTGCAAAGAATCCGGAAATACAAGCAATAGAACCTGCTAACTGACCGAGAAGTGCAATAGAGGCTACAAATCCGTTAAGACGGTAGCGCAAAATCATAAGTAAGCAGATAACACCGAACGCAATTGAACCTGCAATAAGCATAACGCTCAAAGCATCAGAGCCCAATGTTGGCGAGATAATCTGAAGTTTGCTATCATCAACAGTTAAAGCAAAAGGAAGTGAACCTGCATTAATCTTATCTGCCAATTCCTTTGCCGCATCAGAATTTTCCATTCCGTTTATGTAAGCGGTTCCGTTTGTAATTGCCTCATTAACGGTTGGTGCGCTGATTTCTGTTTCATCCATCCAGATAGAAATCTTCTGACCAACAAGTTCTGCGGTTGCCTTTGAGAACTTTGATGTACCTGCATCGGTGAAGTAAAGATAAACAACGTATGCGCCGTTTTCATCAACACCGGCCTCTGCACGTTCGATATCTTCCGAACCGCTAAGAATTACATCTTTGCTATCTTCGTTGCGGCAGAAGGTTAAGAGCGCAGTTTCGCCGAGCTCCTGAACGGCAGAAGTTGCATCAAAATCGCTCTCATCAGCTGCCCATGGGAAACGAACGATAATCTGATGATTGTCTACATCGTTATAAACTTCATAGTCTGTTATGTTTTTGTTTACAAGTCTTGTTTCGATAATTGCCTTTGCAGCATCCATATCGTTTTCGGTGATTTCAGCGTCCTCAATATCGGGTGAGAAAACCGCTTCAACACCGCCGCGGATATCAATACCCCAACGAATATCGTTTGCTCCTTTAATGTAAACTTGTCTAGTGTCTCCATAGTAGTTTTCAATTCCGAAGAAAGCACAGAAAGTGAGTGCTAAAATCAGAAAGAACACCACAAAGAACACCGGTTTTGCTGTTCTTTTGGATTTCATTTTAAATCCTCCGTTTTTTGTGGTTTTAAAGTTTAAATGTTTAAACTTATTAACTATATCATTATACCTAAAAATGTTGCCAATGTCAACAATTCTATTTGCTCATAAGCTTTTCGAGAGCTGCATATTTTACTGCAACGCAAAGCACCTTTGCCGCCTGACTTATCTCCTCTACGGACGGATAGGACGGCGCTATGCGAATATTGGTATCTTCAGGGTCAATTCCATAGGGGAAAGGCGCTCCCGCAGGGGTTAAAATCATACCTGCATTTGCACAAAGCTCAACAACCCTCTTTGCACAACCCGACAAAACATCAAGGTTGATAAAATATCCACCGTTGGGCCTCGTCCACTTAGCTATTCCCTTGCCGCCGAGTTCCTTTTCCATTTCAGAAAGAACGCTATCGAATTTCGGTCTTAAAATTTCTGCGTGGCGTTTCATATGAGCCTTTACATCCGAAAGGGTTTTAAACATTCTTGCGTGGCGCAGTTGGTTAAGTTTGTCGGGGCCAATAGTTTGGAATTTCATTCTACCCTTAATCATTGCCACATTGTTGGGACTTGCCGCCATTGCCGCAACTCCTGCACCTGGGAAGGTAATTTTGGAGGTTGAGGTAAACATTATAACCAAATCGGGATTTCCTGCTTTTACGCACTCTTCATATATGTTAAGGAGACTGTCCCCCTCATCATAAAGGTCATGCACCGCATAGGCATTATCCCAAAAAACTCTGAAGTCCCCTGCGGCAGGCTTAAGGTTAGCCATACGCCTTACAACCTCATCGCTATAGGTTATACCCTCTGGGTTTGAATATTTCGGAACACACCAGATACCCTTTACGGTGCTATCTTTAACAAGCTCTTCAACCTCAGACATAACAGGACCGTTTTCATCGGTTGAAACCGGAATAAGTTCAAAACCAAAATATTCTGTAATTGCAAAATGACGGTCATATCCCGGCACAGGACACAAAAACTTGATTTTTCCCTGTTTGCACCAAGGTTCACTACCCATTCCGTGAGTCATACCCTGAGCAATAGTATCAAACATCATATTAAGGGAAGAGTTTCCGCCTACAATAATCTGGTCTGCAGGCATACTAAGGATTTCACCGAAAAGATTTTTCAGTTCATCAAGCCCATCAAGCCCACCATAATTGCGGCAGTCAATCCCACTTATATTTTTAAAGCCTGTGTCATTTCCTACGAGGTCAAACATCTGCTCACTTAAGTCCATATTGTCAAAACCCGGTTTTCCTCTTGACATATCAAGCGAAAGATGAAGTGAACGAAGACTTTCATATTCTCCTTTAACGACATTAAACTCTTTTTTTAACTCTTCACAAGAGAGTTCTTTATACAAAGACATATTTTTCCTCCCGAAAAATTAGGTTACAAATATACTTATATAATATAATACATATTACAAATAAATTCAAGGAAAAGTTAATAAAAAAATAAAAGCCAACCCATCTTTCAAGGTTGGCTTTTTACTAAGCTAATAATTTACTTTGTGCCTTTCTTGTTATTAACTGAACAACAAGCACTGCGCCTACAAGGGCAACACCTATTATATCGGTTATTGCACCCGGATAAATAAGCAACAATCCGCCTATAACACTGACAATTCTCTCATACCATTTCATATTGTGCAAGAAGTAGCCTTCAAGCGCCGCAGAAACTGCAAAAATACCAACAAACGAGGTAATACAAATAAGGATAACCTCCATAGCATTAGTATCAATGAAGAGCATTGCGGGGTTAAGCGCAAATACGTACGGCACGATAAATGCGCCGATAGCAAGTTTTGTTGAAGTAATTGCCGTTTTCATCGGATTCGCCTGTGCAATAGCCGCGCCTGCATAAGCCGCAAGGGCAACAGGTGGTGTTAAGTCAGCAACGATACCGAAATAGAACACAAAGAAGTGTGCCGCAATATCGGGAACACCCATCTTAATAAGAATAGGCGCACAGGTTGCCGCCATAATACAGTAGTTTGCAGTGGTTGGAACGCCCATTCCGAGAACGATACAGGTAAGCATAGTGAGGAAAAGCGCAATGATAACCTTATCCCCCGCAAGAGCTAAAATTCCGTTAATAAGCATTGTTGCAAGACCTGTCATAGTGATAGTTCCAGCAATAATACCTGCAACGCCACAAGCAACTGCAACGGTAATCATACCCTGACCGCCGGCAGCAAGGGCCTCAAATATTCTCATAGGTGTTATGCGGTTTTCCTTGTTGAAAAGGCCAACTATTATTGTTGTAACAATAGCGATAGCTGCCGCATAAGCGATTGAACGCGAACCTGAACCTACCAACGCGATAAGTATGATAAGCGGGAGCATTAAATAAGACTGCTTTAAAAGGGGTAAGAATCTTGGAAGCTCATCCCTTGTAAGACCGCGAAGTCCCTCTTTTTTAGCCTCTAAATGAACGGTTACGAAAACGCCCAAGAAATAAAGACAAGCCGGCAAAATCGCCTTTACAACAACGTTACTATACGAAACGCCGAGGTTTTCTGCCATAAGGAAAGCGGCCGCACCCATAATTGGTGGCATTATTTGTCCGCCCGTTGAAGCCGAGGCTTCGGCAGCGGCAGCAAATTCGGGCTTGTAGCCTGTTTTCTTCATTAGCGGAATGGTAACCGAGCCTGAACCAACGGTATTGGCAACCGATGAGCCCGAAACCATACCTTCAAGCGCACTTGCCACAACGGCAACCTTTGCAGGTCCGCCCGAAAATCCACCAACAACGGAGTTTGAAATCTTGATAAAGAAATCGGCAATACCTGTTCTCTCAAGGAACGCACCGAATATTATAAATATTGCAATATATTTTGAACAAGTATTAACAGGGGTTGATAAGATACCCGAGGTTGTAGTATAGAAGAGCTTACCAACAAGGCCCTCTACCCTCTTAAACATATCGGGATTTGTAAGGCCAAAAGCTAGTGCATAAACAATAAATGCACCTGCAACGACAATAATCGGTATGCCAACACAGCGGCGGCAAAGCTCTAAAAGACAAAGTATACCAATAACACCGATAATTATTTGATAAAACTCAAATTTGTTACCCTGTTGAATAATGGTCATCGCATCAAAGGTGTAATAGAAGAACGAGCCTGAGCCGACTACCATAAGAATAACATCATACCATGGAATAAAATTCGTTCTCTGTGAGCCTTTTCTTGCAGGATAAACAAGATATCCTATAAACATTATGCAACCAACAAAACTCGAAAGTCTTATCGCATCGAGCCAGGTTGCAAAAAAAGTTACGTAAATACAAAACAGAGAAAACACCGCTAAAAGGCAGTTAACGACAATCTTCGGAGTGCCTTCCCAAACGCGGGTGTTAGATTCTCTATCGAATTTTTTCATAACGGCATCCAAATCCATCGGTTCGCTTACTTCGGGTGCCTTTTTCTTTGAGAAAAACAACGTTTTTGCTTCCTTTCAATAAAATGTTAAAGTAGCTGCGACTTTTGCCGCAGCTACTAAACCTTTAAAGATTTAACTTTTATGAGTTAATTATTTAACTTCAACGTCAATTCCTTTTTCTTTAAAGTATTTTGCTGCACCTGCATGGAAAGGAACGGTTAAACCCTCGGTTGCGTTCTCGAGGCTTAGTTCAGCGCCCTTTGCATGCTCCTTGGTGATGGAGTCAATATTATCAAAAATAGCAGCGGTTAGGTTATAAACATCATCCTCGCTTGCATCTGCGCTAACGATTAATGTAGCCTTAACTGTTACTGTTAAGATTTCTTCTGCCTGGCCCTTATAGGTCTCAGCAGGGATTTTGTATACCGAATAGAAGGTGTTATCCTTCATAAGTTTTTCTGCAATTGCACCGTCAATCGGAACGATACGAGTGTTAGCATTTGTCATGCTAAGCTCGGTGATAGCGGGTGTTGGAGCACCTGCAACGATGAATGCCGCATCAATCTTGCCATCCTTTAATGCATCTGCGCTTTCATCGAAGTTCTGATACTGTGGTTTGATATCGGTTTCTGCAATACCTGCAGCTGCAAGCACGTCCATAGCATTGAAGTAAACGCCCGAACCGGGAGCGCCGATAGAAACCTTTTTACCCTTTAAGTCAGCAACCGACTTGATTTCAGGGTTAACGGTTACGAGTTGAACTGCCTCTGCATAAAGACCTGCAACTGTGCGGAAGGATGAAATTGCGCCATCCTCTTCGAAAGAACGGTTACCGTTCCAAGCATAGTGCATAACGTCAGACTGAACAGTACCAAGCTGATAGTCACCTGCATCAATACCCTGGATGTTATCCTTTGAGCCGCCTGTTGAAACAGCGTTAACGGTTACACCTGCATTGTTGGTGATGTACTGACCGAGAATGCCACCGTAAGCATAGTATGTACCTGTGGGACTACCTGTACCCATTGTCATAGTAGTAGCGCCTCCGCCACAAGCTGCCATTACGAAAACAAGCGCAACAGCTAAAAGTAGTGCAATAATCTTTTTCATTTGTTTTTCCTCCTAAAATTATATAATATAACTTTTGCGTCATTATACATTATACAGGAAAACCTCCCCTTTTGCAAGAAAAAATTTCGCCACTATCTTTATTGACTTTTAACCCTCAAAAGCATATTATAATTACATAAACAAAGTAGGGGGATTTCCTATGTATACTAACGACCGAAATTGCGCTATGCACCGCCGCTTAAACAAGCAGGTTTTAAAGTCAAAACTACTTCATCCGCTTGATAACACAAGCGGTCTTATCCTAACCGGCACCTCACCCGATTCTCCCCCGCTTGAAAACGCCAAAATGGAGATAAGCAACACCCAAACCTTTGAGGGCAAAAATACCCTTAAGGTAACCTATCCCCTTATCTTCAGCCCCGTTCCAACAAACGAAGAACGAGCCTACGGCTGCACCCGTGTTCGCCTTGATTTAGAGCGCGAGGACATAAGCGAATTTAACCGCATTTCTTTTTGGGTATATCCCGAAAAGAACGAGTTTGATTGTTTTCTTGCTTGGCTCGAAATCAAGAACGAGGGCGAAAAAGCCTTCCCGAACAATAGCTTTTTAAGCGGATGTCATACGATGCCCGTTATAGCAGGCAAATGGAATCAGTTTATATGGGAAATTCCCGATATTCCCCGCGATGCAATTTCTATGATACAGTTCAACCTCGTTGCCGATGGAATTCAGCAAAATATGCGCCCTATCAGTGCCGCCTTTTTCAGTTCTCTTGAACTGCAACAGGTCGAACCCGATAAATATATGGGTTGGGACACCGCCGATAAAATCGCCTTTTGTCATTCGGGCTATGCTCCAAACGATGAAAAGAAGGCAGTCACCTCTTTGCCTTTTGAAAAAGAATTTTCGGTTATAGAAAGCGGAAATAATACCACCGTTTTTTCGGGCGAACCCCTAAAAATCAATGATGATACAGGGGAATATTATATTCTCGATTTTTCGGCACTTCAAAAAGAGGGTGAATTTTATCTTAAATACGGCGAAACCAAAACACCTGCCTTTAAAATTGAAAAAAACCATCTTGATAACCTTATAGACAAGCTTCGTAACTTCTTTTATATGGAGCGTTGCGGCTGCGAAATAGAGGGCATCCACCACCCCTGCCACCTAAACTGCTTTATCGAACATAATGGTAAGGAATTAACCGTTGCAGGCGGTTGGCACGATGCCGCCGACCTTTCGCAAGGCCTTTGTAACACAAGCGAAGCGGTTCACAGTATGCTTAATCTTTCTACTTCGCTAAAGCTGCGAAACCCCGCTCTCTCAAAGAAAATTGCTGATGAAGCTCGTATCGGTTTAGACTGGATGCTAAACACCCGTTTTGACGATGGCTTCCGTTGTACCTGGAACACAAGCGGCAGGTGGATGTCTGGCGCGAAAGCTGCACCCGATACGGTAATAAAACCCGCTCAAAGAACCGCCTTTGACGGTCTTTGTGCCGTTGCCGCCGAGGCAGAAAGCTATATCTTCTTTAATGATACCGAAAGGGAACTTGCCAAGCGATGCCTCGATTGTGCCGAGGAGGATTTCCTCTTCGCATTAGAGGATATGCAGTGCCTTGTCGACCGCCTTGGAAGTTGCAATATTTATAAAATTCAACTTTATGCACAAGCATCCTTCGCCGCATCGGCACTATATAAAGCAACAAAGAAGGAAGAATATCTAACCAAGGCAGTCCTTTTTGCCGACTATGTTCTTTCTTGCCAACAAACCTCCCCTACCGATTGGGATGTCCCCTTTATCGGTTTCTTCCACGAAACAAACGAGAAGAAAAATTCGCTTAACTATGACCACCGAGGACACGAGCAGGCAATTATTTCGTGCATAGCCGAACTTTTAAAACTCGCCCCCTCACATGAAAAAGCTTCCGCTTGGAAAAATTCTTTAGAGCTATACCGCGAATTTATTTTAAAGCTTTCATCCTTTGATAAGCCTTACGGTAGGCTCCCCACAGGAGTTTATTACACAAGCACACCAAGCAGTATCACCGGCACCGCCGACCAAGGCAAAGCCCTTTTTGCGGGCGGAGACTATATAGAACAGGTTAAAAACGGCATTAAATTAAACGAGGGAGTTTATCTTCGCAGAATGCCTGTGGTTGCAAAATTTAGAGGTTGCTTTGGTGTTCAGCTTTCGAGGGCAAAAGCAATTTCAACCCTCGCCCTATCGCTTGGCGATAAAAAACTTTTACAAATCGCCAAAGAGCAAATCGCTTTTATCCTCGGCAAAAACCCGTTCTGCCGCTCCTTCGTTTTCGGCGAGGGTTATGATTACCCCTATATGAGTTCCCCCTTCGGCTCCTTCGATGTCGTGGGCGAAATTCCCGTTGGTATGAATTCTTTTGAAAACACCGATATTCCCTATATGCCCGCAACAACACAAGCCACATATTTTGAAGTTTGGGTGCACCCTGCCTCCCGCCTACTATGGACAATAGCCGATATCGAAAACTTTAATAAGTAACATAAAAGCCCACCAAAAACTCGGTGGGCTTCATTTATAGGTCAAATTGATTTTAGTATCTATGCACAAAGTGGAAAATTAAAATCCACATTTATCTGCAATTTCGGATACGCATTTCTTCGCGAGAAGAACATCTTGAGACAGAATCTCTTCATCAAAATCGCGGAAAGAATTATCGGCAATATCGTTACCTGTCAAGCACTTATACCATATAAGGCCAAGAGCATACCGTCCCAGTCCTAAGCTTGCGTGAAAAGTATCCCGATGAATTTTCTCTACCCCGCCGCTAAGCAACGCATCAAACACCTCTCCCGACGGGATGATGCACTCCGCATCAATATCGGTTGCTGCTTTGTGGTAAGACTCCTTGATGTCACTCAGCATATCACGGTAGTTTGTGTATCCCATACTTTGCAGCCTTTCACTCCCCTGCTCGTAGGCCCAGGTCTCGTGAAGAATAATCTTAGTTTTCGGAGCAAGACGGCGTACATACGATACCAACTCTTTTAGGAACGGTTGATAGCTGTCATAATGCGGCGATTGATGACTGACCTGCTGCACCGTAACAATATCCCAATCACGATTTAGCAAAGCTTCTTTTAGCGATACATTAAATCCCGTACTTTCACCATTCATTTCAAGTGTATATGCCCGTTCTTCGCTTAGCATATTTCTATAGTGCCTCGAAAGCGAACAACCGCCAATATAAAGATTAAACGCCTGAAGGCTTACACCATCCGCTTTGGCAATTTGATGTAAGTACCGTTGTGCATCTTGTGAGAAGCTATTACCTATTGATAAAATATTCATAACGCCACCTCCTGTATGTTATGTAGTATACTATACCAAAACCAAAATTACAAGAAAATCCGCCCGTTTTCTCGGGCGGATAAGTTTTATATCGGACAATCGAGGGACTCCTATCCCTACAAAAACCTAATTATTTAGATTCTTTAATAGCAGCCTGTACTGCTATTAGTCGGGCGATGAGTGTTTGGAGTTTCACTGTTTTCAAGCGTGCTGCCCTTAATCTCGGGCTTTTTCGCATTTTCGCTTTTGGCAGGTGCTTGCGCAGGAACAGCCTATGCACCGGTTCCCTTTTTTCTTTTGCTTATAAATATATAATGATACAAGACCGATAATCACTAAAACTATTGCAATTATAATATAATTTTCCACTTTATTTGCCTGCTTTCCTTAATTTCTTTTCGGCAGATATACAAAGGCATGTGATAACTAATACCGCTAGTAAAATAAACGCCGCGCCGCCAATCGCACCGCCAACATTTAGTGCTTGTGCATCAGTCAAAAGGGTGCCGATAGTATAAACTAAATAACCTACCGTAAATCCAACCGTTAACTGAAGTCCGATTCCGCCCCAAAGCCATTTTGCGCTCTTCATTTCGGCATTCATAGCTCCGATAGCCGCAAAGCAAGGAGGTGTGTAGAGGTTGAACATAAGGTATGCTAAAGCGGCGACCTTTGTTATCGCCATAATACCTGCAACCTCAGCTCCTGCACCCTCCATAAGAGCGAGCTCCTCGGTATCAATAAGATTTTCAAGCCCAACAAAGCAAACCGCAAGTGTTCCAACAACATTCTCTTTTGCGATAAAACCTGTGATAGCCGCGGCGGCGAGCTGCCAGCTGACAACACCAACAACAGGAACGAGCAAATAAGCAAAAGGTGCTCCTATCGATGCAAGAATTGATGCATCGGCAGTTTCGGCAACTGTTAATTTCCAAGTGAATGTTTGCATAAGCTGAACCGCCATATTGCAAAGAAGGATAATTGTTGCCGCCTTTACTATGTATGCCCAACCACGACTGCACATTGACTTGAACGCGCCCCAAAGGGAAGGAACCTTATATTCGGGAAGCTCGATTATAAAGAAGGATTTTCTTGCCTTGTAGGCAGTGATTTTATTAACAAGAAGCGCTGAAAAGAATATAAGAACTATACCCATAAAATACATTGTGAAGCTAACCCAACCCGCATTATCAAAGAATGCGCCTGCAAAGAGAGAAATTACAGGAATTTTTGCGCCACAGGGCATAAACGGAGCTATCATAGCGGTGGCTCTGCGCTCGCGCTCATTTCGAATTGTTCTGCTTGCCATAATACCGGGGACCGCGCAGCCTATACCAATAACAAAGGGTATAACCGATTTGCCCGAAAGACCAACCTTTTTGAAAATCGGGTCAAGAACAACCGCAACGCGTGACATATATCCGCAGTCCTCAAGAAGAGCCAGCAAGAAATACATAACCATAACAAGCGGCAGAAAACCAACAACTGCAACAACGCCGCCTATGATACCATCAACGAGAATTGCCGAGAGTAAAGGATTTGCATTTTCAAGCAAGCCGCCAACAAAACCCTGAAACGCTTCAAGCCAGGCAACCAACAAATCGGCAATGGGTGTTCCAACCCAAACCTGCGAAATTTGGAACACAAGGAACATAACAACCGCAAAAATCGGAATACCTGCCCATTTATTAGTTAAAATCTCATCGATTTTATCGTGGAAATTCTTTTCATTTGTTTTCACCTTGCGACGCTCAACCTCTGCTACAAGACCATTTACGAACTTAAATCTCTTTCGGTCTTCCTTTTCAACCGCGCTCTTATTTGTTAGATCAATATCCCCCTGAACATAAGGTGCCGCCTGAGCTTTGCCCGCGTTTGCAACAGCGATTTTAATAATCTCTGCAAGACCTTCATTCGTGGTTGAAACAGTGTTAACAACAGGGCATCCAAGAAGCGCCGAAAGCAGTTCGGAATCTATCTTTGTTTCCTTTTTCTTATTTATATCAGCCTTGTTGAGCGCAACCACAACAGGAATTCCAAGCTCTAAAAGCTGAGTTGTGAAGAAAAGGCTTCTGCTAAGATTTGTGGCATCAACAATGTTGATAATAACATCGGGATTTTCCTTTTTAACATACGAGCTTGTAATACTCTCCTCACTCGTAAAGGGCGACATTGAATATGCGCCGGGAAGGTCAACCGCGATAACATCCGTATCACCTGCATAAGCCTTTTTAATCTGATGCTCCTTTTTATCAACGGTAACACCCGCCCAGTTTCCGACCTTCTCATTGCGACCGGTCAAGGCATTAAACATCGTGGTTTTTCCGCTATTGGGATTTCCCGTTAAAGCAACTCTCATATTATTTTCCTCCAAAAACAATAATTTTGTAGTGTGAAACGAAATATAGTTCAGTTAGCCTTCGCTAACCAACCGATAAAAAAGTAAAACCTCTGCTCTTTTAAGAGATTTTAAATGATAATAGCATCCGAAAGCTCGTTATCAATCGTGTATCTCGCATTCTTAATCGAAACAACACAGCTGCTTTTCTGGCGGGAAACAACAGTTATCGGCTCACCGCTATAGCAACCGAGCGAAAACAAGAACGCATCGAGCTCGCTATCATCGGTTTCGATGTCTTTTATTATGTATTCCTTTCCCTCTTGAGCCTCTCTTAAAGTCATCGGTTTTTCTCCTTTAATATATCGCCTTTAAACCTTTTTTCGCAAAATCGAATTAGCAGCCGCTAACTTCTTTCGCAAAAATCACAGTTAGCCAACGCTAACCGCGATATTATATTACCACCGCTATTCCCTTTTTGTCAATACTTTTTTCGAATTTTTTTGTAAAATTTTAGGAGGTTTAAAATATGAAACTTAAATAAATTTACAATTTGTTTACTCTTTTTTGCAAAAAAATGAAATGTTTTCATACTAATATAAATTCACTACATATTAGGAGGCAGATTTATGAAAACCTTTATTTCTTTTGTTGTTTCGTTAGTCTTGCTGCTTTCAGCTACGCCGTATACTTTAGCAGCCGAGAACAACAATGGCTCAGTAATTGAGCTTTCAAGCGAAAAAACTAACGAAGGTTATACCCATTCCGCTATAGTGGATGGAAAAAGTGTGACCGAATATGACTATGTATGGCGTATTGACCCCGCCGCCACCCATAACGAAGTTAAAAACTCCCCGGGAGAATATTACACAGGCACTAAACCAAAAGACGATGCAATTTATATAGCCCACGATATTTATTATTATCCTATGCTCGAGCAATCAAAATTCAAACAAGTAAATTACGATGGCGAGACCGAATGGGCTTATCACTATCAGTCCGAAGAATATAAAAATTTTATATTTTCTACACTTCCCTCACTTAAAACAGGTTTCCCCACACAAATGATGCATTCCGCCGAAGAGGCTTATCAAAATGCAGTTTTACATATCACAAAACCGGGAAGTTATGCCCTTAAAGGTGAATGGCACGGCCAAATTAAAATTGACCTTGGCGAAGATGCCTTTACAGATAAAAATCAGAAAGTCACTCTTATTTTAGATGGCGTAAACATCACATGTGATGTTTCCACAGGTATAGTGTTTGAAAACGTTTATGAGTGTGATAATGCTTGGGAGGACCGCAGTGATTATTCGCCTGAGGTTGACACCTCTTCCGCAGGAGCTAACATTATCATAAAAGACGACACCGAAAACAGCGTTTCGGGAACGAATATTTTCCGAATTTTGAAAACACAATATAAAGATGAAGACTCAACCGATGAATATCCCGCACAAAAAAAGCGTTTAAAGGTTGATGGCGCACTCTATTCCTATCAATCATTAAATATTACGGGCGAAAAGAAAGAAACCGGAATTCTTAACATCTCCTCAGGCTACGAAGGACTTAATAGTGAGTTACACCTAACCTTAAACGGCGGTAACGTAAATATTTTTTCACAGGACGATGGTATAAACGTTAACGAAGATGGTGTTTCAGTACTTACCGTGAACGATGGCAAGGTGCATATCTGTGCAGGTCTCGGTGCCGAGGGCGACGGCGTTGATTCAAACGGCTTTGTTGTTATAAATGGCGGAACCTTTATTTCCGCTGCAAATCCCGCCTCCGATTCAGGACTCGATTCCGATTGCGGTTCCTTTGTGAACGGCGGTACCGTTGTTGCTTTAGGCTCTACAATGGATTGGGCAAAATCGGACGATAATCATAATAGCGTTCAGGCTATCCTTAATCTTCGCTTTGCTTCTTCCGTATCACAAGAAAAAGATATTATTATCACCGATACAAAAGAAAGTGTTGTTTTTGCATATTCCCCCGATAAGGATGAAGTAACCGCTGATAACATTCGAAACTTCAGTGGTGCCATTATTTCGTGCGATGCCTTAAAATCAGGCGAAAGCTATAAAATTTATCTTGGCGGTGAGGTAATTGGGGAAGAAAACGGCGGAATTTACGACACTTCCACCGTTACTGCCTTTAACAGTGCCGAAATTCAGTGTTATTCTGAAAACACACTCGGTGAAAATCGTTTTGAAAGACCAGAAAACACACAAACCACTCCTAAGAACGAAAACGGTGGTATGCCGAACACAGAACAGCAACCGCCAGAGCTTCCTCATGGTGAAAACACAAGATTTGATACTATAAAAGATAAAGAGGAAAAATTTGATAACCCTCAAAACCTTGCTGCACAAAACCCTTACACCTGCAACGGCACAACAGAATTCACATTAAATCAGATAGTTAATGATTTTTCAAACATTTCTGCTTATAAACACACCCTTGAAAAAGCAGAAAATAGCGAACATTATATCTGCTCGGTTTGCGGAAAAACCTTTGCCGATGCTAAAGGTGAAAAACAAGTAAAAACACTCGCCGATTTTAAATATTCTCCTTTAAGCTATATTTTAAGTTTCTTTGGCGGTGTGGTAATTACCTGTGTTGTGTTCACTGTAATTTTATTGTTAAGAAAAAGAGTTAAATAAAATCACAAAAATCGGTATCCTTTGGGATACCGATTTTTTATCTTAATTATTGACTTAAAACAAAAAACCACGGAAATTCCGTGGTTTTACTTTTCTTATTTAGGCTCACACCCTGAAAACTGAATAAGTAAATGGAAAAGGTGAGGAACGAAATATAGGTCAAGCCCTCGGTCTATTAGTACTGCCAAGCACACGTGTCACCACGCTTACACACGCAGCCTATCAACCCGGTAGTCTACCGGGGACCTTACTAGCTTATGCTATGGGAAATCTAA
>JAZUMI010000123.1:0-13005 GCA_045603505.1 Acutalibacteraceae bacterium | reverse complement strand
TCACAATGGAAGATAAACTTTAAAGGAGAAAATTATGAAAGTTTTTGATATGCATATTCACTCCGCAGTTTGTGATAACATAAAGCCTGAACAAATTTTAGAAAAAATGGATAAGGGCGGAGTCTACGGCGGTTGTATTTTTTCAAATGCACCTATTGGTTATTTAAAAAATGGTCCGTCCTTTGATGAGCGTTTGGAGCAGGTGCTTTCGTGTTGCAAAGGCTATGAGGATAGACTTTTTCCTGTTGTTTGGATAGACCCGTTTGAAGATGGTTTAAGCGAAAATTTGCATAAGGCAAAAGAAAAGGGAATAGTCGCTTTTAAGATTATTTGTAACCATTTCTTTATTTATGAAGATAAGCCGATGCAAATAATAGAGGAAATCGCAAAGCTTGATATGCCGGTAATATTCCATTCGGGTATTTTATGGGATGGTAGAGTTTCTTCAAAATATAACAGACCTATGAATTTTGAAGCGCTTTTAGATGTTAATAATCTTAGATTTTCTATGGGTCACTGTTCTTGGCCATGGCACGATGAGTGTATTGCAATGTATGGAAAGTTCCTTAATTCCTATGTTCGTGCCGATGAGAATAAGACAAAGAAAGCCGAAATGTTCTTTGATATTACACCCGGCACCCCACAAATCTACCGTGAAGATTTGCTCACAAAACTTTATACAATCGGTTACGATGTTGGCGATAACATTATGTTCGGTACCGACTGTTCCGTTCCTGAATATTCAAGCGAATGGGTGCAAAAGTGGCTTAAAATTGATGGCGAAATTTTGGATAAGTTGGATGTTCCCGAGAGAATTCGTGAAAAGCTTTATAGTAAGAATTTAATGCGTTTTCTTGGTAAAACACCAAAGAATTTCACCCATTTAAGTCCCACTTGCGATGATTCAAATACTTGGACTCCGCAATATATAAGACCCGAAGAAAAATGAAGATAATAGGGCATATTGAAACTGATTTCAACACAAAATTTGGACTTCCAAGGCAAAGCGGAATCGTTGAGGAAATAACGGGTAAAATCGTTTTTGAAAAGGAATATGCAGTAAAGGAAGCCTTTCGAGGATTAGAAGAATTTTCTCATATTTGGCTTTTGTGGCAGTTTTCTGAGGCGGTTCGAGATACTTGGTCGCCAACCGTTCGTCCTCCGCTGCTCGGCGGTAACAAGCGAATGGGAGTGTTTGCAACTCGTTCCCCATTTAGACCTAATCCTATTGGACTTTCTGTAGTAAGACTTTTAAAGGTTGAACAAGAAAAAGAGGGAACGGTGCTTTATGTTGGAGGAGTGGACCTTAAAAACGGTACACCAATCTATGATATAAAGCCATATCTTGCTTATGCGGATTCCCATCCCAATGCAATGGGCGGCTTTACTGAAAACTTAGGTGAACGTAAAATATCGGTAAAATTCCCTGAAGAATTGCTTAATAAAATTCCAAGTGAAAAGCAAAAAGAACTTTTTGGTGCGTTGTCGTGTGACCCAAGACCATCGTATATCAATGATGAAAACCGAGTGTTTGGCTTTTCGTTCAGCGACTATGAAATTAAATTTAAGGTTAAAGAAAATATCTTAACGGTAATTTCCGTAGAATAAAAAAACACAGTTGCTTTTTGCAACTGTGTTTTTCTATGGATTACAACTTTTACAAGGAACAAATCCTTCTTCAATAAGACTCTCACGCTTATTTGTGTAGCGTCTGTTTTCTTCTTTGATGTTGTTTATAGAAGAACAACCATCTTTGTGAAATTTTTTACTCGAAATATTTGCACAGTATAAATAATAACTTTCGGTAACGGCGGTAACATCAGTAACCTTTATTATTGCTCCGCTATCTAAGTCTTTTTCTGGGTCACGATATCCGTTAACGGTATCATCGGTGGGCATATTAACAGTAACCTTGCTGCTCTCCTTAGGAGTTGGCATTTGATTTTGACAACCGCAAACCGATATAAGAATTAAAATTATTAAACCTAAAGTAATCAGTCTTTTCATATATTCACCCCACCAATAACATAATAATGTTTTTAAAAATAAAAATCAACCCTTGAAGTAATATTAAAAATATTATAGAATATTAATAAGTTATTTTGAAACGGAGGGCAGTCAATGGATAAAAGAAAAACATTAAAACTTAAGGCTAATAAACTGCCCAACAGTCCCGGCGTTTATATTATGAAAAATGCGCACGGAGATATTATTTATATTGGCAAAGCAAAAGGTCTTAAAAACCGAGTTACACAGTATTTCGGAAGCGGTACAAACCATTCGCCAAAGGTTAGGAGTATGGTTTTAAATGTTGAAGATTTCGAGTATATTATTTGTGACAGTGAATTTGAAGCACTTATCCTTGAAAACTCTCTCATTAAGCAAAACCAACCGAAATATAATATACTTCTTAAAGACGATAAGGGATATCATTATATTAAAATTACAAACGATAAATGGCGTAAAATCATAACTTCTAAGCAACTCGATAAATACGGAGAATTTTTAGGGCCTTACAATTCAGGTTATATAGTTCGCGAAACGGTTGATGAGGCGCATAAAATATTTAAACTTCCAAACTGCAACAGAAGTTTTGATAAACCATCAAAACCCTGCCTTAATTATCATATTGGTTTATGTGATGCGCCCTGTAAAGGTAAAATTTCGCTTGAAGAATATAACGAAAGTATTGATGCTGCTATTGAGTTTATCAAAAGCGGCGATATGGGTAGCGCAAATATAAAAGCTTTAACAGAGCAAATGAATCTTGCGGCTGAGAATATGGAATTTGAAATCGCGGCAAGACTTCGTGATAGGATAAACGCTATAAAAAAGATAAGGCAAAAGCAAAAGGTTGTTATGACTACGCATAAATCACAAGATGTTTTTGCGTGTGCGCTTGTCGGGGAAATAGCCTGTGTTTCGGTGATTATTTTCAGGAATGGAAGATTAACCGATAAAAAGCATTATTTTATCGAGGGTGTAACCGAAAAGCAAAGTATATATTCCGAATTTTTCGGCAGATATTATAGCGATATTAACGATATTCCCGCAAGAATACTTGTGGACTGTGACTTCGAAGAAAAAGCACTTATCGAAGAGTGGCTAAGTGAAAAAACAGAAAGAAAGGTTAATATAATAATTCCTGTTCAGGCAGAGCCTAAAAAACTTATTGATATGTGTCTTAATAATGCGGCAGATAATTTAACGGCTAGGGTTGAGCGAAGCGGTAAGGAAATGAGCGCTCTTAATGAGTTGGCAACCGTTTTAGGCCTTTCTTCACCCCCGAGATATATCGAGGCTTATGATATCTCAAACACTGGCGGCAGCGAAAATGTTGCCGGTATGGTTGTGTTCAAAGATGCAAGACCTCAAAAGAATTTATATCGAAAATTCAGGATAAAATCTTTTGTTGGTCAAGATGATTTCCGTTCACTCGCTGAGGTTGTTGAACGGCGAATTAATGAATATAAAAAGGGCGAGGATGAGGCTTTTTCACGTCTTCCTGATTTAATATTGCTTGATGGAGGAAAAGGTCAGATTTCTGCCGTTAAACCTGTTATAGAAAAGTATGGTTTAAATGTTCCGCTTTTTGGTATGGTTAAAGATTCTAAACATAAAACACGTGCTATAACAGATGGAAAAGGCGAGATAGTTATAAAGGCAAACCGTAGTGTTTTCACGTTTGTTACGGCTATTCAGGATGAAGTTCACCGCTATGCTATCTCTTTTCATCAAAAAAGAAGAAGCAAATCTATGTTAAATAGTGAAATTTTAAAAATCAACGGCATAGGTGAGAGTAAGGCGAGATTATTACTAAAACATTTTAAAACACTTAAAGCGATAAAAACAGCAAGTGTTGAAGAACTTAAAAAGGCTCCAAAAATAAGCGATAAAAACGCTCAGGATATATTTGATTATTTTAACAGTTAAGGATTTTTTAAATGGATTTTATAGAACTTAGAAAGCAAATTATAAAAAAAGATTTTGAAAAAATGAACGATATGCAGTTCGAGGCGGTTACGACAGTTAACGGCCCGTTGCTCATTTTAGCGGGTGCAGGAAGCGGAAAAACCACTGTTCTCGTTAATAGAATTGCTAATCTCGTTAAATTTGGAAATGCGTATAACAGTAGTTTCACACCAACGGTTTCGGATGAAGATTTGGCATGGGGTCATGAGTATTTAAAGGGAACAAGCACCTTTTTACCAAATGGAGTTTACAGTGTAAATGCGCCAAAGCCTTGGGAAATACTTGCCATTACCTTTACTAACAAGGCGGCAAACGAACTAAAAGAGAGAATATCTCTTAGATTGGGCGATGCCGCACAAGATATCTGGGCGGGAACTTTTCACTCAATTTGCGGAAAAATTCTTCGCAAATATGCCGAGCTTATTGGGTTTACCTCTAACTTTACCATCTATGATACCGATGACCAACGCCGACTTATGAAGGAAATAATGAAGCAGAACAATATTGATGAAAAACTTGTTCCGCACAAATCGGTTTTGAACGCTATTTCACGCGCGAAAGACTCTCTTAAAACACCTACCGATTTAAAGGATGAAAGCGAGGGTAATTTGCGCCTTCAGGTAATTGCAGACCTGTATAAAGTCTATCAAAAAAGGCTTATAGATGCTAATGCTATGGACTTTGACGATATGATTTTCAACACTGTGAAATTACTTGAAAATAATGATGATGTGCTTGAATATTATTCAAATAAATTTAAGTACATAATGGTAGACGAATATCAGGATACTAACCATGCACAGTATGTTCTTGTTAGTTTACTGGCGGGTAGATATAATAATATATGTGTTGTTGGCGATGATGACCAGAGTATCTACCGTTTCAGAGGCGCTACTATTGAAAATATACTCAGTTTTGAGGATGAATTTTCTGATGCTAAGGTTATAAGACTTGAGCAGAACTATCGTTCAACAACAAATATACTAAATGCTGCTAATGCCGTTATATCCAACAATAAGGGTAGAAAGGGAAAAACTTTATGGACCGATAACGGCGATGGCTCAAAAATTATGATTCACACAGCAAGCGATGAAAGGCAAGAGGCAAAATATGTTGCCGATTCTATCCTCGAAAATGTTAGAGGCGGTGCAAAGTTTTCGGACCATGCTATTCTTTACAGAATGAATGCCCAGTCAAATGCCCTTGAAAACGTGTTTGCACGAAGTGGTATATCGTATAGGGTAGTAGGCGGATTCCGTTTCTTCGAAAGAAAGGAAATCAAGGATGTTTTAGCGTATCTTTGCGTTATTAACAATAATAACGATGATTTGCGACTTAAAAGAATTATAAATGAACCAAAGCGCGGTATTGGTGATACAACCGTAAATAATGCCGCGCAAATAGCAAGTGAACTCGGTATTTCGCTCTTTGAAGTGTTTAGTCGTGCTGATGAGTTTGCTCAGATTTCAAGAGCGGCATCTAAACTTAAGGAATTTTGCAGTATTATTGAAGAATTAACCGAATTAAGCGAAAGAGCAACTCTGCATGAACTTTTCGCCGAAATGCTCGAAAAGACAGGTTATAAATCGGCACTTATAGCCGAGGGTGAAGAAGCAAGAGAAAGAATAGAAAACGTTGAAGAATTCGCAACCAACATTATGCAATATGAGTCTGAAAACGAGGAGGCTTCACTTTCGGGATTTTTGGAGGAAATAGCACTTGTTACTGACCTTGATTCAATGGAAGCAGATGAGGATAAAGTTATACTTATGACTGTGCATTCGGCCAAGGGACTTGAATTTTCAAATGTTTACTTGATTGGATGGGAAGAGGGTATTTTCCCGGGAAACCAATCAATTTACGGTGGCGAGGAAGAAATAGAGGAAGAACGCAGGCTCGCTTACGTTGCAATAACAAGAGCAAAGAAAAATCTTCATATAACAAATGCTTATACAAGAATGATTTTCGGTAGCACTAACAGAAATATGCCTTCTCGATTTGTAAAAGAATTACCCGATGAAGTTTGTGATGTTAGTTCACATTCTCCGATGAACAACTTCTTTTCGCAGGGTATTTCACGTGATACAACGCCACAAATTAGTTTTGTTTCTAAAGGATATTTAGGAGGATATAGTGCTTATAAATCTTCTTCATTTACCGAAAGGAAATCACAACCTAGCGAACGCGTTAATTATACTGTGGGTCAAACCGTTGAGCATAAAACCTTTGGTGTGGGCGTTATAACAGGCGTTACACCTATTGGTAATGATTCTATGCTGCAAATAGATTTTAAGGGTGTTGGAAGCAAAAAAATAATGGCGCAGTATGCAAATTTAAAAATTATTTAACATATTATAACAATTTAACTGTTAAAATGATTAGGGTGAGAATATGTCAATAAGTAGTGAGGCGGTAAAAAATACCGCCAAAACAGTTCTTAAAAATAAATGGCTTAGTTCGGCGGTGTACTGTCTTTGTCTTATAGTTATTTTCTTCCTTTTTGAGTATATTGGCTCTTTGCTAAGTATAGTGATAGGAAAAATAGGTGCTTTGATTTTCAATGTTTTGTGGTTGATTTTTCTGTTTTTTCCATTAGTTTTAGGAACGATAAAACACTTTTGGAGAATGCTTTTTTCGGTAGAGGATAAATTGATTTCATTGTTCTATTACTTTTCTTCAGAAGAAAGATATATTAAGGTGCAAAAATTCATTCTTAATTTATCGGTAAGATTTCTTGTGTGCGGTTTTGCTTTTTACATACCCGCACTCGTTACAAAGTTCTTTTCGGGAACACAGTTTTACAACCGATTCGATATACAGATGCCTATGTGGGCTTCTAATCTATGGCTTGTTTCCTCGGTTTTTGAATTTGTTGCAGCTGTTGCGATTGTTATTTTATCCCTAAAATATTATATTGCACCTGTTTTGTTTGTTGCTGATGATGATATTGACCCCTTTGAAGCCATCCACATGTCTGCAATTATTTCAAAAGGCTCAAATTCAGATTTTATTTATCTTATCTTTAGCCTGATAGGTTGGATAGCACTTTGTATTTTTATTATTCCAATGCCTATTATTTTGCCATATATTATATGTTGCTACCTTGTGCACTGCAGATTTTCTGTTGCAAAATATAATAAATATGTTTCGGAATTTAGTTCACCAAAAGAAAATTTCGATAATTTGTTCTAATAAAAAAGCCTTCTTCGTTTCGAAGAAGGCTTTTGTTATATTTATTATGTATTTTTCTTTGTAGGTAATTGTGCAATTATTATTGCTATAAATACAAGGGTGCATCCTATAAGTTCTCTTCCCGTTAGGGAATTACCAGCAATCAACCAACCGCCGAGGGCTGCAAAAACACTTTCAAGACTCATTGTGATTGAGGCAATAGTTGGCTCGGCGAATTTTTGACCCACAATTTGCAATGTGTAAGCAACACCGCTTGACATTATTCCAAGATATACAATTGGCATTATAGCCGATATAATGTTTGCAACGGATAGATTATCCAACTCGAAAATTAAGGATAATATTCCTGAAATTATACCACAAACAACAAACTGCACCATTGAAAGATGCACTCCGTCTACATTGGTAACAAACTTATCAACACTCATAATGTGGAAGGTGAAGCAAACCGCACAGAAAAAAACGAGAATATCACCAAGGTATATTTTATCAATGCCACCTGTAAGGCAGAGCATATATATACCAATAATTGCTATAATAACTCCTAAAATAACCTGAATTGAAATTTTATTGCCCTTAAAAATTGCGAACAAAGGCACCAAAATAACATAGAGAGCAGTGATAAAACCTGAACGTGCTTCACTTGCAACACCGTCAGGATATGCGGCAATACCGAATTGCTGGAAATTAGCTGAAATAGCAAGGAATATTCCGCATATAATTCCGCCCTTTAAGAGAAGCAATTTATCCTCTTTTTTAGTGGGAATTATTGCAATGCCTTTGCGTTTGTCCTTTAGTGCTAAAAATGCTAAAAGGAATAACGCACCGATAAATGAACGCGCGCTGTTTAGGAAAAAGGGCGGCACAACCTCGGCACCACTGCTTTGCGCAACGAAGGCAAGTCCCCAAATAAGTGCGGCAATTAAGAGGATAATCGTGCCTTTTAAATTATTCTTTGTTTCCATGGTCTATCTTATCTTTCCTCATTGTAAGTGAAATTCGTTTTTTAGAGATATCTACACCAAGCACCCAAACCTTAACTAAATCGCCAACTTTTAGAACTTCACTCGGGTGTTTAATAAAACGGTTTGTGATGTGTGAAATGTGAACAAGTCCATCCTGATGAACACCGATATCAACGAAAGCGCCAAAATCAATTACATTCCTTACAGTTCCTGTAAGTTCCATTCCAACCTTAAGGTCCTCCATAGACATTATATCCTTGCGAAGAAGTGGGGGAGGAAGCTCATCACGTGGGTCTCTTCCGGGTCTTTCAAGTTCTTTAATTATATCTTCAAGGGTTGGAAGACCTATTTCTAACTGCTCGGCAAGCTTATCAATACCTATGTTTTGTGCAGCTTCTGTAATCTGTATATTGCCAATTTGTTTTTCATTAACGCCGAGTAATGATAAAAGTTTCTTTGCTGCAGTATAGCTTTCGGGATGAACGCCTGTGTTATCAAGAGTTTCTTTACCATCGGAAATACGTAAGAAACCTGCACACTGTTCGAATGCTTTAGGTCCCAACTTTGAAACCTTTTTAAGTTCGTTTCGGGAAACGAACTTTCCGTTTTCGTCACGGTATGCAACAACGTTTTTTGCAACTGCTGATGAAAGACCAGCAATGTGTGAGAGTAGTTCGCTTGATGCACTGTTAAGGTCAACACCAACCGAGTTAACACAATCTTCTACAACACCGTCAAGCGCATTACCGAGTTGTGCAGGGGGCATATCATGTTGATACTGACCAACACCGATTGCCTTGGGGTCAATTTTAACAAGCTCGGCAAGTGGGTCTTGAAGTCGCCTTGCGATAGAAACTGCGCTTCTAAGAGATACGTCAAATTCAGGAAATTCTGCTGCGGCAAGTTTGGATGCCGAGTAAACACTAGCACCCGCCTCGCTAACCACCATATATGATAAATCAAGACCTAATTCTTTGATTAAGTCGGCGGCAAAAACCTCTGTTTCGTGACTTGCAGTTCCGTTACCAATAGCAAATATTTCTACATTGTGTCGTTTAACTAAATCAGTAATTATCTTCTTCGCTTCTTCTATTTTGTTGTGCGGCGGTGCAGGGTAGATAACAGAAGTGTCAAGCACCTTTCCCGTTCCGTCTACAACAGCAACCTTGCATCCCGTTCTATAACCGGGGTCAAGACCAATTGTGATTTTATCTTTTATAGGCGGTTGCATAAGTAACTGCTTGAGATTTGAAGAAAAGACCTTAATCGCATTTTTAGAGGCTCTCTCGGTAAGTTCTGAACGGATTTCACGCTCAATTGAAGGGAATATAAGGCGCGAATATGCATCCTCACAAGCCGCAGTTACAGTATCAGTACAAGTAGAGCCTGGCTTTATATGGTTTTTAGCTATGATAAACATAGCCTTTTCGGTATCAAATTTAATAGAAACCTTAAGAAAATCTTCCTTTTCGCCTCGATTTATAGCAAGAATTCTATGGTCAGCAATCTTTGAAACCGCTTCAGAAAAATCGTTATACATTTCATAAACATCAAGGTCCTCCTTGGACCCTTTAACCGTCAAAATGCCGTGAGCAGAACAAACGAAACGCATACGTTTCCTGATATCTGCATCATCAGAAACTTTTTCGGCAATTATATCCATAGCACCTGCGAGTGCATCCTCTGCCGTTTCAACTCCGAGGTCGGCATTTTTGTATTTTTCTGCCTCAATTATCGGCTCAACACAGTCAGGCTCTTGCGCATAGATAAATTCTGCTAAAGGCTCAAGACCCTTTTCTTTTGCAACACTCGCCCTTGTTTTTCTCTTTTTCTTGTAAGGACGATAAAGGTCCTCAAGTTCGGCAAGGGTTTTAGCTGCATCAATAGCGGCGGCAAGTTCATCGGTAAGAGCACCTTGTTCGGCTATTGTTTCCTTGATTTTTTCGCGTGTTTCATCCATATTTCGAAGATAATTAAGCCTAGCACCTAGTTCACGCAAAATCTGGTCGTCAAGCGAACCTGTCATTTCCTTGCGGTAACGTGCAATAAAGGGAATAGTGTTACCTTCATCAATAAGTTTTACAGTGTTTTCAACCTGAAAAGGTTTTAGGGAAAATTCTTCTGTTAGTATATTTATAATATTCATTTCATCACTCCAAAGAAAATTATATCACATAAAAATATTTAAAGCAAATATATTAAATAAAAATGTTGATTTTTGGCGAGAAAAAAGGTATCATATTAATGATTATAGTATTAAGGAAAAATTTTTCGGAGGAAATAGATGCTTGAACTTGTAAACATTTCTTTTAGTGTACCTAGTGAAAATGGCGAAAAAGAAATACTTAAAAAGATAAATTTAAAGCTCGAAGATGGCTTTAATGTAATAACTGGTCCAAATGGTGGCGGTAAATCAACACTTGCTAAAATTATTGCAGGAATTATAACCCCAACGAGTGGCAAAATTTTGCTTGATGGAGAAGATATAACCAACCTTTCAATTACCGAACGTGCTAAAAAAGGAATAAGTTTTGCTTTTCAACAACCGGTTCGTTTTAAGGGTATAACCGTGCACGACCTTATAAGTCTTGCATCGGGCAAAGATATCGGTATGACCGAGGCTTGTGATTTTCTTTCACAGGTAGGTCTTTGTGCAAGAGATTATATTAATCGCGAGGTTAATGCATCCCTTTCGGGCGGCGAACTTAAAAGAATTGAAATTGCAACAGTTTTGGCGAGGGGCACAAAGGTTTCGCTCTTTGATGAACCTGAAGCAGGTATTGACCTTTGGAGTTTTAACAGCCTTATCAAAGTTTTTGAAAAGTTGCATGAAACACTCGGAGGCTCTATTATGATTATTTCGCACCAAGAACGTATTTTAAATATTGCCGATAAAGTGATTGTTGTTGCGAACGGAACAATCAGGGCAACAGGCTCTAAGGAAGAGATACTTCCCGAACTGTTAGGTAACACAATGGGTCCTTGCAAGGTGCTAACCGATGCTTTAGGAGGTGCTAACTGATGCAAAATGTTGAATTAGACCTTCTTAAAATGATAGCTGATATTGATGGCATTCCGTCTGGTGCACATAATATCCGTGCAAATGGTCAAACCGATTCCCGTGTTGTTACCGAGAATGTTGATATTAAAACAAAGTCGGACAAGCCGGGTATTGATATAATAATCAAGGCAGGTACAAAAGGAGAGAGTATCCACATCCCCGTTATAATCAATAAAACCGATTATACCGAAACGGTTTACAATGATTTTTATATCGGCGATGATGCAGATGTTATCATAATGGCAGGTTGCGGTATCCACAACTGTGGAGATGGGGAAGCTCGTCACGATGGTATTCATACCTTCTATGTTGGTAAAAATGCAAAGGTTAAGTATATTGAAAAGCATTATGGCGAGGGAGATGGAACAGGTGGCAAGAATATGAATCCTACCACCGTTATCAATATTGCAGATGGTGGTTATATGGAAATGGAAACCACCCAGATAAAAGGTATTGATTCTACTAACCGCATTACCAATGCAGTTTTAGGTGAAGATGCTAAACTTGTTATCAAAGAAAAACTTATGACCCACGGAACACAGTTTGCAGGAACAGATTTTACTGTTGATTTAAACGGCGAAAATTCAAGTGCAAACGTTGTTTCTCGCTCGGTTGCAAAGGATTCCTCTCATCAAAAATTCCTTTCTAAAATCAATGGAAATAATAAGTGTAGCGGTCACACAGAATGCGATGCGATTATTATGGATGATGCTACTGTTACGGCTGTCCCCGAAATCACGGCAAATCATATTGATGCCTCTCTAATTCACGAAGCGGCAATTGGTAAAATTGCAGGAGAGCAACTTATAAAACTTATGACTTTAGGTCTTACTGAGGCACAAGCCGAAGAACAGATTGTAAACGGATTTTTAAAATAAAAAAATTACAACCCCCAACAAATAGTTGGGGGTTTATTTTATGGAAGTTTATTTCCTGCAACAAGGTAGATTTCATACCATTCTTCACGAGTTAATCTGATATTTGCGGCTTCTAGATAATCTTTTAATCTTTCAAGGTTTGTTGTGCCTGTTACAGGTTGCATTTTTGCAGGATGACGAAGAAGCCAAGCAAAAGCAATGGTGTTTTTATTTACGTTATACTTTTCGCCGATTTTTTGCATTGTTTCATTTAATTCGGGAAAATTCTCATTATCAATAAAACAACCCTCGAAAAATCCGAACTGAACAGGAGACCAAGGCTGAATAGTAATATCTTTTAAGCGGCAGTAATCAAGAATGCCACTATCGTGATTAACCGATGCATCGTTATACATATTAAGGTTTAACCCCGAATCAATCATGGGTGTGTGCATAATTGATAACTGCAACTGATTAGCGCAAAGCGGTATATCAAGGCTTTTTTGTAATAGTTCAATCTGATATGGGGTATGGTTTGAAACACCAAAATTTCGCACTTTACCTGAAGATTTAAGCTCATCAAAAGCACGTGCTACTTCATCAGGCTCAACTAATGCATCTGGGCGGTGGAGAAGAAGCACATCAATATAATCGGTACCGAGCCTTTTAAGACTACCCTCAACCGATTCAATAATATGTTTGTAGGAAAAATCAAAAAGTCCCTTTCTAATACCGCATTTTGTTTGAATAATGATATCCTCACGATTTAGCGATTTAATTGCTTTACCAAAAACCTCTTCGCATTTTCCACCACCATAGATATCGGCGTGGTCAAAGAAGTTTGCATTATTTTGCAAGGCAGTATCAATAAATGCCGAAATTTGATTTTCATCCATATTGGCAATTCTCATACAGCCAACTGCAATAGTTGGAACTGAAAGACCGCTTTTTCCTAAAT
>JAZUMI010000122.1:0-5787 GCA_045603505.1 Acutalibacteraceae bacterium | reverse complement strand
AAGAATATCGAGCAAGACCCCGATACACTTGATACATGGTTCTCATCGGCTCTTTGGCCGTTTTCAACTCTCGGTTGGCCCGAAGAAACCGAGGACTTTAAGCACTATTATCCAACCAACACCTTGGTAACAGGTTATGATATTATTCCTTTCTGGGTAATGAGAATGATGTTCTCGGGAATTGAGCAAACAGGCGAGGTTCCTTTTGATACCGTTCTTATTCACGGACTTGTTCGTGACCCTCAGGGAAGAAAGATGTCAAAATCACTCGGCAATGGTGTTGACCCACTCGAAGTAATCGCACAGTATGGTGCCGATGCGTTACGTTTCTCACTTGCAACCGGTAATAGCCCCGGTAATGATATGCGTTATATTCCCGAAAGGGTTGAGGCAAGCCGAAACTTTGCTAATAAGATTTGGAATGCCGCAAGATTTATCTTAATGAATCTTGAAAGCGATGAAGAGATATCGCTCGACCTTTCTTCACTTGCTCTTGAGGATAAGTGGATACTTTCGAAGTATAACAATTTAGTAGCCGAAGTAACCGAAAATCTTGATAAGTATGAACTCGGTCTTGCAGTTCAAAAGCTTTACGATTTCATTTGGGATATCTTCTGCGATTGGTATATCGAAATTTGCAAATCCCGTCTAAACGGCGAAGATATAAAGGCAAAGGATACTGCAAGAAGTGTGTTGATTTATGTGTTCTCTAACACATTAAAACTCTTGCATCCCTTTATGCCGTTTATAACCGAAGAGGTTTGGCAGTCACTTCCTCATTCGGGCGAATCAATTATGATTGCCGAGTGGCCGAAGTTCAGCGATGAACTATCCTTCGAAACCGAGGAAACCGAATTCGAGAGAATTATGGCAGTTATTCGTGCTATTCGTAACAGAAGAGCCGAAATGAATGTTCCGCCTTCTAAAAAGGCGAAGGTGCAAATCGCATCCGCCTTCTCCGATACCTTTAACGAAGGTGCGGCTTACATTTGCCGTTTGGCTTATGCGAGTGAGGTTGAAACCGGCGAAAACTTCGATAGCGAGGGTGCAGTTCGTGTGATTACTGATTCGGCAACAGTTTATATGCCGATGAGAGAGCTTGTTGATGTAACCGCCGAACTTGCAAGACTCGAAAAGGATATGAAGAAAGCACTTGAAGATAAAGAATTCTTTGAAAGAAAGCTTAATAACCAAGGCTTCCTTGCAAAAGCTCCTGCAGCACTCGTTGAGCAACAAAAGGAATCACTCAAAAAGGTTCTTGATAAAATTGATATGATTAACGAGAGCATCAAACAGTTAGAAGAAATGAAATAATTAAAAGAGTCCGTTCTTATGATCGGACTCTTTTTTTGCATACTTAAAGAGGGATAAGGAAATAATATGAAAAAATGAAGAGGTGTGGAGAAATGACGGCGCTTACAAAAGATTATTCTGATAGATATTTAACAGAAAATTTAGATGAAAACATAAAAATTATAAAGGAAATTTTTAATAAAGATTCCACTCTTAGAATTCGCCGTATAAAACTTAAAGATAATATCAACGAATGTGCGATTATCTATATAGACGGTATGATAAACAACGAGGTTTTAAACGATTCGGTTGTGCGACCACTTGTAACTACAACTGTAAATATTGAAAACAACAAAATAGAAGAAATTTCTTCAAAAATTCTCTTTGTTAATGATGCAAACAAAGTTAAAACACTCGCCGATATGTTAAGGGCTATTCTTTATGGCGATACGCTTTTATTGGTTTCGGGTAGTAGCGTTGCCCTTTCGCTTAACACAAAGGGTTGGCGAACGAGAGGTATTTCCGAGCCGCAGGATGAAAGGGTTTTGCAGGGTCCTCGCGAGGGCTTCGATGAGGCGGCTATGTTTAATCTTGCAATGCTAAGGCGAAAACTCTTAACCCCCGACCTTTGTGCCGAAATGCTTCGAGTTGGAAGAAGAAGTGAAACGCTTGTTTTCATTTGCTATCTTGAAAGCCTTGCCGATGAAAAACAAATTAAAGAGGTTAAAAAGAGAATAGAAAAAATTGATATAGATGGAATACTCGATACCAACTATATAGCCGAATATATAAGACCACACCGCTTTTCACTTCTTAAAACAACCGGTACTACCGAGCGTCCCGACGTTGTTGCGGCAAGGCTTTTAGAGGGAAGAATTGCGGTTATAGTGGACGGAACACCCGTTGTTCTGACACTTCCATATCTGTTTTCGGAAAATTTTCAATCAGATGAGGATTATTATCTTAATTTCTTCGTTTCAAGTGTTGGAAGAGTTCTTCGATTTATCTGTTTTTTTATTGCGGTAAGCGCACCTGCAATATTCGTTGCTTTAACAACATTTCATATAGGGCTTCTTCCAACCTCGTTTGCGCTATCGGTAGCGCAACTTCGGGGAGGAGTACCTTTTTCCGCAGTTCTTGAATGTCTGCTTTTAATTTTTGTTTTTGAAATTTTAAAGGAAACTGGACTTCGTATGCCGCAAAGCCTCGGGCACGCTTTAAGTATTGTAGGTGGTCTTGTTGTCGGTCAGGCGGCAGTTGAAGCAAGAATTGTAAGTGCACCTATGTTAATCGCAGTAGCGTTAAGCGGAATTTCTGGGCTTATGATACCGCGACTCAAAGGTGTAGTATTTTATTTAAGATTAGTGGCAGTTTTGGTTTGCTCACTGTTAGGACTTTATGGGTTTATAGCGCTTATGAGCCTATTTGTTGTAAAGGTGTTCAGTATAAAAAGTTTTGGTGTTGATTACACTTCTTCAATAAGAAAGCCTGATTTTAATCATCTTAAAGACACCTTTTTCAGAGCGCCTTGGCCGTATATGAAAACAAGACCTGTTTTTAATAAAAACATTGTAAGAATAGGGGAGAAAAGGGATGAAGATTAAAAAGGTAATAACCGTTTTTTTGATATTTTCATTTCTTTTTTGTCTTAGCGGATGTTCGGGTAATGTTTATACTCAGGCAGACCAGCGTTATATAGTATCGGCCATCGGTTTTGAGAAGAAAAATAGTGCTATACACACTATCGCCGAGGCGATTGCCGTTAATGCAGAGAGCACCGAACAGAGTGTAGAAAGAGTTGTGTTAGAAGGTAGCGGGAACACAATAGATGAAAGTTTATTAGACCTTGGCGCTAAACTCTCAAAACCGTTACTTTTCGACCATTGCGGTGTTATCATTGTTGATTCTTCTATGGGGGTGCCAGACTTAAAGGAAGTGTTTTCCTATTGTGAGAAAAATAAACAGATTAACCTTGCAGCATATATCGTGTACAGTGAAAACACAAAGGAACTTCTATCACTAAAACCGATGGCGGCTTTAACTGTTGGCTACGATATACTCGGCGTTATATCAAGGGTGCAATCGCTTTACGGTGTGAAATTTTATAACCGGTTTTACGAACTTTGCGCAAATATTCTTAAAAAGGGCGAAAGTTTTATGTTACCGAACTTTGAAGTAGTGGGGGAGGAATATAATCTTTCGGGTAGTGCGGTTTATACTTCTTTTTATAAAGAGGTTAATTTATCAAATAAACAAACTGCTCTTTACTGTCTTTTAACCGACACCTATTCGCGTGGCGCTTTTTCTGATTATGAAATAGCATCGGGGAAATGTTATTTTGATAGCAGTATAAAATCGGGGAAGCTTAATATAAATCTTAAGATAAAGGCGGATATTAAAAAGGGTGACCGAGCAAAACTGCTTGAAGAAATACGAAAAACAGCAAACACGCTTAATGATATTTCGAGCGGAGATGTTTTCGGATTTTCAAACAGAATATATAGGAAAAATACAAAGGTGTGGGAAAATATAAAGGAGAATCCGCAAGAGTTTATAAAGAATGCAAGTCTTAATATTAGCTTGGAGGATATATGAATACTAAAACAAATTATTCTCTGCACACAACTTTTTTAACGGCAATTTTTACGCTTTCCAATGCAATAATAACTCTGCCTTTTTCCTCGGCAGACGATAAAACTTTTTTAGGTTTTATAATTGCTTTTTTTATTGCTTTGGCAATAAATGTGTTGGTTTTGAAAGTTTTGTGTAAAAAAGAATTTCCACAAGGCAAAATCTCAAAAATCTTATATTTTTGTTTAGTGATTTTGGTTTTATTTGAAGCAATACGAAGTTTTGTTTCTTTTGTGGATTTTGCAGGCAAGGTTATCCTGCCGAATGTATCTATGTTTATTATCGGTGCAGTATTTTTGCTTTGCATAATCTGTACTTTTTTAAAGCATAACAGTGTGATTCTTAAATTTTCTTTATTTTCATTTTTGATAATTCTAATTCTTATCGGTATATTTTTCGCCCTTTCTTCAAAGGAATATAGAGCAGATAATATATTCTTACTTTCATTACCTAATGTAAAGCAACTTATAAGACAAATTTATTACTGTTTCATTGGTGTTTTTCTGCCTGTCCCGATTGTGTTTTTGTGGCAAAAAGAGGAACTCGGGAAGGTTAATAAAAAGGCGAGTATTATAGGTTTTTGTTTAGGTACTGTGTGTCTAACGGCTACACTTTTAAACACGCTTTTGCTTTTCGGAGCCTCTGTTTCGGCAAGGCTTGAATTTCCTTATGCTTCGGCGATAAGTACTGTAACTATCGGGTATTTGTTTTCAAGAATGGATGGCTTTTCATACTTTATTTATTTCGCCTGCGTTCTTGTTAAAATAATTGTTTTGTTGGGAACGGTAAAGACTTTAGTTAAGCATATTAAAAGTTGACATTTTGCCCGTTTTGTTGGATAATGTTTAGCGGTGATGATATGTCGATTATAAACATTGTTATGGTTGAACCCGAAATACCGCAAAACACGGGTAATGTGGCAAGAACATGTGCAGCAACAGGCGCAAGACTTCATTTGGTAGGTCCTATGGGCTTTAAAATTGATGATAAGAAATTAAAAAGAGCAGGTCTTGATTATTGGCAATATTTAGATATTACCTATTATGAAAACTTGAATGAATTTTTCGAGAAGAATAAGGAGGGTAATTTCTATTACTACACCACTAAGGCAAGGCACACACATTCGGATATAGAATATCCCGATAACTGCTATCTGCTTTTCGGCAAAGAAACAAAAGGTCTCCCTGAAGAACTTTTACTCAAAAACCCCGAAACTTGTGTGCGAATTCCGATGCAGGGTGAAATCAGGAGCCTGAATTTATCAAATAGCGTTGCAATAGCGGTTTATGAGGTTTTGCGGCAGTGGGACTATCCAACACTTGAAAACAAGGGAGAATTGCACAATTATCATTGGGAAACGGATGCAATTATATAATATATAATAGAAATTAAAAATTGCTATTGAAAATTTAAAATTTTGTGGTAAAATTAAGTATGTAGAAAATTTAACAATCTGAAAGGATGTATTTTGATGAACGCTCTCAATAAGAAGACTGTAGACGATATTAACGTTAAAGGTCAAAAGGTTCTCGTTCGTTGCGATTTCAACGTTCCGCTAAAGAACGGAGTTATTACAGATGAAAACCGTATCAATGCAGCACTCCCCACAATTAAAAAGTTAATTGAAGATGGTGGCAAGGTTATCCTTTGCTCACACCTTGGCAAACCGAAGGGTGAGCCCAAGCCAGAACTTTCATTAGCACCTGTTGCAAAGGCTCTTTCCGAGAAGTTAGGAAAAGAGGTTAAGTTTGCGGCTGATGATAATGTTGTTGGCGAAAATGCAAAGGCAGCAGTTGCTGCTATGAATGATGGCGATGTTGTTCTTCTCGAGAACACACGTTATCGTGCTGAAGAAACCAAGAA
>JAZUMI010000121.1:0-21644 GCA_045603505.1 Acutalibacteraceae bacterium | reverse complement strand
CGAATATAAGCTCTATACGGATATTGAACGTATTGCGCCAAGAATCATTGCTGAAGAAAGAAAAATCTATAAAGGCGTTAGCGCCAATATAGATTTTTACAGCGGTTTTGTTTACGATATGTTGGATATACCTGCCGAACTTTTTACTCCACTGTTTGCAATGGCAAGAATTACCGGATGGAGTGCTCACAGAATTGAAGAGTTAAATAATGCAGGTAAAATCATTCGTCCCGCATATATGAATGTTATGGATAGAAGACAATATATTAATATCGATGACAGATAAGAAAGAACCGCAAAAACGGTTCTTTCTTTGCATTTTACTACAAATTTTGTAAAATAAAAAAAGTAATGTTTTGTTGTTGACATTTGTTTTTTTGTGTGATATAACACAAGTAAAATACATACACAAAAAAGGTTGTGGTGTTGTGTGAAAACGGCAAAAAGTAATATCGATATGTGCAACGGTCCTTTATTTATTAATATTGTGAAATATACACTTCCATTGATTCTTACTGGGCTTTTACAAATGTTTTTTAATGCCGCCGATATAATTGTAATCGGTCAATTTCGTGGTAGTAATTCGGTTGCTGCCATTGGTGCCACTTCTTCCATTTGTAATTTGTTACTTAATTTATTTTTAGGAATTTCTACAGGTGTTAGTGCAACCGTTGCCAATGCCATTGGCGCTAAAAATGAAAAACGTGTTTCTAATACTGTACATACTGCAATTTTTATTGCCTTAATTTTTGGAGTTTTTTTAACTCTTACAACCTTTTCTCTATCAGAAATTCTTCTTGGACTCATGGATACTCCAAAAAAGATATTAAATTTATCTGTTACTTATATGCGCATATTTAGCTTAGGTATGACCGCGAGCTTAGTATATAATTTTTCTGCCGCAATACTCAGAGCATCTGGCGACACAAAAAGTCCTCTTGTTTATCTATCAATTGCAGGTATTACCAATGTTTTACTTAATTTATTCTTGGTGAAGTTTTTTAATATGGATGTTGAGGGTGTTGCGATTGCCACCATTATATCTCAGTTAGTTTCGGCAATTTTAGTAATACTAAAATTACTTAGAGTAAAGAACGAATGTCGTTTAATATTTTCAAAACTACACATACATTTTACCGAACTTAAACAAATAGTTATTATTGGAGTTCCTGCCGGTTTGCAATCGGTAATGTTCTCTCTTTCAAATGTTTTCATCCAATCTTCTATTAACTCTTTTGGAGCAAGTGCAGTTGCGGGTAATTCTGCTGCATCAAACATTGAAGGCTTTGTATATGTTCTTATGAATTCCTTCTCACACACTGCTCTTAACTTTACAAGTCAAAATATAGGTGCAGGAAAATATAATCGTATAAGTAGAATATATAAACTGAATGTGCTTATTATGTGCAGTGTTGCTATAAGTGTTATTTCAATGGTTTTACTTTTTGCTCAAAAACTTTTAGGATTTTATATCACAAATGACCCCACCGCTGTTGAATATGGCGCTTTGCGACTGCAATATATTTGTATTACATATTTTATTTGCGGAATCATGGAAATCACAACCGGTATAGTTCGTGGAATGGGCTCTTCCCTTGCTCCAATGATAATTTCGGTTTTTTGTGTATGTGGTCTTAGAATTTTAACAGTATTGACTCTATTCCAAATTCCGATGCTTCATTCACTCGAAACACTTTATGTATCCTACCCTGTTTCTTGGGGCCTGTGCATAATCTTCACCTTTATTATTTATTTGCGATTAAGAAAAAAATACAAATCAAATCTCGTTGCAGAACATTAAAAGAAGGCATCAACTATAACAGTTGATGCCTTCTTATCATTTGTATATCGCCTTGTTTGAACTCCTGTTTAATTTTATAATGAAGTGGTTTTCTTTTGGGAAATTTGAACTTCTATATATTTTGCAATATATATTATTATAATTTTTGGAAATAAATTTTTTCTTCTGAACCCCAAGAAGACATTTTTCTATCAATAACTTTAAATCCAAATTTTTCATATAAATTTTCGTGGTCACTCACAAGATATACTCTATCAAAATCAAGCGACTTTAAATATGTCATTGAATATAAAATTAGTTTTTGACTTAATCTATTCCCTCGATATTTTTCATCTACAAACAAATAACCGATATACGGTGTATAATTTAGATTTGGAATACAATCTGTCTTTGCAACAGTGCAGTATCCATAAATTTCATCATTATTGAATGCAACGATAACTCTTTCCCAATCTTTAAAATCCTTGTTCTCCATAGCATTGGCTAATGACTTTCCTGCTCTCCACGAGCAATTATACGCATAATTTTTAACTTTTTTCCACATTTTGTCAGATGCGGTTATAGCTTTAATTATCATTTATTCTCCTTTGCGGTGTTGATAGAGGCGATAAGTATTCGTTTTATCCAACACATTTGCTGAGTAATTCTTTATCATCATAATAGCCGCTTTCAATTAGCAATTCAATCCAATATTCGCTTTCGTTACATTCTTTTAAAGCAATATGTAGTTTTGCAATAAAATCAGTCTTTGAACTTGCATAAAAAGCTTCGCGGATATTTGCTCCTATACTTATTTCGCTACGGATAAGTTGATTTGTCAAAACAGTTTCCTTTTTAACTTGTTTTACTGTATTACAAACCTTAATTATTTCGATTGCAAATTCTTTTGATTTTATAAGTAAATGACTGCTGTTCATAATAAAACTCATTTTATAATCATCGGCAAATCCGACACCGAACTTTTTCACTATTACATATTACATATTACTTTCCAAAACTCGCGTTTTCTATAATGAAGAGTGAAAAGCGAAGAGTTAATAGGTAAGAAGTAAAAATCCCTCAGACTAAAGTCTAAGGGATTTTTGGAGCGGGTGATGGGAATCGAACCCACACGACCAGCTTGGAAGGCTGGGATTCTACCATTGAACTACACCCGCATTTAACGACAAGAATTATATTATCACAATTTTTGCCGTTAGTCAATACTTTTTTGAATTTATTTCAAAGAAATTTTTACATCATCTTTATATGATACCGAAATGGTTTTTATCGCACCCTCGCCTCTTTCGATAATATGATTTACAACAACATCCTCGATTTCTCTGCGAATTGTTGAACGTAAATCACGTGCACCTCTTTTTGAGCCATTACACTTATCAGCTAAATATTCACATATCGAATTATCGTAATTTAATTCAATATTTTTATCGGTAAGCGCTTCTTTTAATTCACCAAGCATAATTGCCGAAATCTGAATAAGTGAATCCTTTTTAAGTGGCGCAAAGACAACAACTTCATCGACTCTACCGATAAATTCAGGACGTAAAAACTCTTCAAGCGCTTTAATAGATTTTTCTTTTGATGCTTGAGCCTCGGTTTTACCGAATCCTAACAAATTCTCATTAAGGTTGCTGCCTGCATTTGAAGTCATAACAATAATCGTATTGTCAAAGTTCACTGTTCTTCCCTGCGCATCAGTAACTCTACCATCATCAAGTATTTGCAAAAGAACATTAAGCACATCAGGATGTGCTTTTTCAATTTCATCAAAAAGCACTACCGAATAGGGTTTTCTTCTAACCTTTTCGGTTAACTGCCCTGCCTCATCATATCCAACGTATCCTGGAGGCGCACCTATAAGACGTGATACCGAGTGCTTTTCCATAAATTCAGACATATCAAGTCTTATCATCGTTTCAGGTGTATCAAATAAAATTTCAGAAAGTTCTTTTACCAATTGAGTTTTTCCTACACCTGTTGGGCCAACAAAAATAAACGATGCAGGTCTTCTTATTTTATTTGTTTGCACACGAGAGCGTTTTACCGCATTTGCAACGAGAGAAGTAGCTTCTTTTTGACCAATGATTCTCTCATTTAACTGTTCTTCTAGAACCGCTAACTTTTTAAGGTCACTCTCGCATATTTTAGCCGATGGGATTCCTGTCCAAAGCTCTATTACTTTTGCTAAATCTGCCTCACTTACAACAGTTTCAGTAGCATTAACACACAATGCTTCAGATTTTTTCTTGTATTTTTCGAGTTCTGATTTTAAAAGAGCCTGTTTTTCATAATCTGGGTTTTCAACTTCAGCAGCTAATTCCTCTAGCTTTACTGAATATTCAGCAACTTTTTTATTTGCTATATAAAGTTCATCGATAGACTTATTAGCAAGACTAACGCAAGCACAAGCCTCATCAAGAAGGTCAATCGCCTTATCGGGTAAATATCTATCGGTAACATATCTTTCGGATAAAACAACTGCTTTTCTAACAATATCTTCAGGTATCACAACATTGTGAAAGCCTTCATAATACCCCTTTACACCGAGTAAAACTTCCTGTGCCTCAGCAATTGAAACCTCTTCAACGGTAATAGGCTGAAATCTTCTCTCAAGTGCGGCATCTTTCTCAATGTATTTACGATACTCTTTAAAAGTGGTTGCACCTATAACTTGAATTTCGCCACGTGAAAGTGCAGGTTTGAGAATATTGGCCGCATTCATTGAGCCTTCTGAGGAATCGCCTGCGCCTACAAGATTATGAATTTCATCAATAAAGAGAATAATATTTCCTGCCTCTTTGATTTCTGCTATTAGTCCCTTAACTCTACTTTCAAACTGACCTCTGAACTGTGTGCCGGCAACAAGCCCCGTAAGATCTAATAGCATTATTTCTTTATCAAGTAATCTTGCGGGGGCAACACCATTTGCAATTTGTAGAGCAAGACCCTCTGCAATTGCTGTTTTTCCAACACCCGGTTCACCAATTAAGCAAGGATTATTTTTAGTTCTTCGAGAAAGAATTTGAATAGTTCTATAAAGTTCTTTTTCTCTGCCGATAATTGCATCCAACTTACCATCCCTTGCTTTTTCAGTAAGATTTGTGCAGTATTGTTCGGTAAATCTACGGCGTTTTTTATCGGTTTTTTTCTTTTTGCCTTCCTTTGTTTTTTCTTCGGTGGTCTCTTCATTAGCATTACCGCCGAGATTTCCAAAGATTTTATTCATAAAAGGAAATGCTGGAGCAGTACCTAAATCAAAAGTTTCGTCATTAAGGGCGGCATCATCAAAATCTTCACCCATAGCCATAATATCCATAAACTGATCGCTCATCTGCTCAATATCTTCATCAGAAATATTCATTTTCTTAAGCATATCATCAATAGGCTTTATACCAAGTTCCTTGGCACAAACCAGACATAGTCCGTTTGGCTCGGCATTTGGATTAGACATATCCGACATAAAAACGACTGCCGGTCTTTTTTTGCATTTTGAACAAAGTTTCATTAAATGATTCTCCAATCAGAAAAAAATAACAAGTTATATATCGTTTAAGAAATTATTGGCAACAATAGTGAATAAACCATTGATTTTTCGAGGTTTTCCGGAGTAATTACCCAAAAACCGTTTTGTACAATATTCAAAACGAAATTTATAACAACACAAATAATAACACAGAACATAACGCCTTTTAGCACACCTAGAACTCCTCCAAGAGTTTTATTTAGTGTTCCCACAAAACTAAAGGTGAAGAGTTTGTTAATTAATTTTGCAACTAATTTAAATAATGGAATTAGTATTAATATTAGTATTAATTTGAGAATGGTAGAAATTACGTTTGTAATTGCAGGTTTTAAAATTTTTGTTGAAATCACTTCGGAAATATTTGCAGTTCCCTTATCAATTTCAGGTAAAACAACACTCGAAACTTTTTCTTCAGTTATACCAAAAAACTCAATAATATTTTTTGTATCTGCAGGGATTTCGTTTAAAACATTTTCAGATAACTGAGTTGTGCTCTCTTCAACAAATCCATCTACGCTTTTAACAATACCAGGACCAACAAAGGTATCGTATGTATACTCTGCTATAGGTGTGCTAATAGAAAAAGCAATAACTACAGCAAGCACAAAACCAACTAGTTCAAGCAAGGTTCTTATAAATCCGTGTTTGGCAGATACCAAAGCAGCAACAATAATAATTGCAACAAAAATTAAATCAAAAACAATTCCCATAACTTTTCTCCTTTTATTTCAAATGAATTTTTTCTATATTACTGTCATTTAAAACAGCAACATCATACGTTGAAACAACAAAAATTTTTTCACCGCCAAAACCAAACGGTGCAGATTTTGAAATTTTACCATCTTTATCTAACAGATAAACAATATTGTCACTAATTAAATAAATATGTCCCGATACAAGCGAAATATCGCTAATACTACCCGCAAATTTAAATTCACTCTTTTTAACACCGTTTTTATTAAATAAAACAACCTTGTTGTCGGTCTTATCATTCAAGCGGTTGAAAACAGCAATAGCGCCGCCAGAATCTGCTTTAAATGCAGAAATGTTATAATCCGTTGTAAACTCTTTATGCTCGTAATCTGTCCATTTAATAAATTTTACAAAGTTTTCACACACACACCAAAATCCTCCGTTATGTGAGGAATCAAGTGATAAAATTACATTACTCTTGAAATCAGCAGTGTAAACAGAATTTGCTGTATCGAATTTTAAAATTTCAACCTTTGAAACAAATTCGCCGCCCTTTGCATTGATTGTTGAAACGGCAATTTTTTTGCCGTTGGGAGAAATTACAAGATTATTTACAATATTTTCAGCTGAGTACCACTCATAAATTAATTTATCGTTTCTATCAAAAACGCTAACTGTGGATGCATATCTATCAGAATGTGTTGCTATTGCATAAACACCGCACCTTGAAATATTAGCGGTTATAATTTCATTCTGTAGTTTGATTTTAGACTTTTGCTCAGATAGATTAAAAATAGCAGCGTTTTTGCCACCCTGTTCAAAGACAATAACTCTTGTTGAAGATTTTTTTATTATAGGATTTTCATATCCGTGAGCAAATGTGTATATTTCTTTCCCTGAAGCATTGTAAGTAGAAAGTGAAGTATCGCTTAATGCATAAAAATATCCACCTGAAGACTTAGAATCTACTAAATCGGTTCCGCTTAACTCTATTGGAAATTCACCAGAGCCTAAAGTTGCGAAAAAGTTTTCAAGGCTATCATTAATTCCAACAGGTAGTGTGATTTCAAAAATAAAAAATAGTGCAATAATAACCGCAAAAGCAGTTGCTCCTATTCGCATTTTTCTTTTTTCGGCAAGTTTTCTTCCCTTAACAACCTTTAGTTCGTTAGGACTTGTTTTATAAACAACATTTTTATTAGTTTCTTTTTTATAACTAACATTTTGCGTAGCCTGCGTTTTTTTTGCTTTTGGAGCCGTTGAAAGAATTCTCTTGCTTTTCTTTTTATATTCAGGCAATAAAATCACCGTATCCTTTCATTTAATAAAACACTTTATCTAAGAACAGGCCATTCGCTGGTGCAGTTATTCCGCCAAGCGACCTATCCCCACTTTCAAACATCAAATCAATATCTTCAAGAGAAGTTTTTTTATCCGAAACACTAATTGCAGTTCCAACTAAAATTCTAACCATATTATAGAGAAATCCATTAGCAGTAACAGAAAAAACTATGTTGTTATCATCAATTTGCTTGCAATAAAATTCACTTACAGTTCTTACAGTATCATCAACTGTTCTTCCGCTTGAAGAGAAAGCTAAAAAATCGTGTGTTCCAATAATTTTTGCGCAATACTCATTAATTAAATCAACGTCAAGTTTTCTATCAATATGCCAAGAATATCGCGAAGTAAATGGGCTTATGTTACCCGAATAAATATTATAGATATACCGCTTACCCTTTGCACTATAACGAGCATGAAACTCATCAGAAACCTCGTAGCAATCAAGAACTACAATATCATTAGGTAGCACTGAATTAAGGCCTTTAACAAAAGTAACAGGAGGATATTTTTCATTACACGAAAAGTGGCAATAGAATTCATTCGCATGGACACCCGCATCAGTTCTACTACATCCGGCAATAGCCGGTTTTACACCAATCAATTTTTCAATTGCATCCTGTAATAGCTCTTGAATTGTAACGGAGTTGGGTTGTACCTGCCAACCGTGATAATCTGTCCCATCATATGCGATTTTCAAAAGCATTTTTTTCATAAATTCACCTAAAAGAAAACATTTAACAAGATAATACAAATACAGAAAATAATTACGATAGAAAACAAATAAAAATCAATAGGTTTTGCTTTCATTACCTTCATTCGTGTTCTTCCGTCACCACCTGTATAACAACGGCATTCCATTGCTTCAGCAAGCTCATAAGCATGTCTTATGGAAGAAATGAGCAAAGGAATTAAAATTGGAATAAGAGCCTTTATTCTTTGAATAAGCGGACCGCTTTCCATATCGGCACCTCTTGCTTTTTGTGCATTCATTATCTTTTCTGTTTCTTCTATAAGAATAGGAATGAATCTTAAGACTATGGTCATCATCATAGCTAATGTGTGAACTGCATTAGAAAGACCAATACACTTAAGAGGCGACAACAATCTTTCAATCGCATCAGTTAAATCATTCGGCGTGGTGGTATAAGTAAGCAAAGAGCTTATAAAAATCAAAAGAACTATGCGAAGCGCCATGTAAAAGGCTCTGTAAATACCGCCTGTTGTAATTGATAATTTCCAAAAGGAAAAAACTTCTGCACCCTCGCCATAAAAAAGATTAATAATAAAGGTTATTAGTAAAATCGGCAAAATTGCTTTTAAGTTTTTTCCGAAAAGTTTTAAAGGGATTCTAGAAAAAATAATAAAAGCGAAAATACCAACTGCACAAAACACCATTGAAATAGTATTTGAGGCAACAAAAATAAATACAATTACCAAAATTAAAGAAATAATTTTTATTCTTGCATCCATTTTATGAATCAGCGAAGCTGTGTCATAATATTGTCCGAAGGTTATATCTTTAAGCATTGATATCACCTTCCCTTATACATTTTAACTGTTCTACTGCATCTGCAACTGTAAAAATATCTTTTTTAATATCTACTCCCATTTTTGAAAGTTCGTAAACTACTTTCGTTACGATAGGAACAGAAAGTCCGATTGAAGTTAATTCTTCATACCTTGAAAAAATATTTTCCACAGTATCAAACATAGCAAGACTTCCCTTGTACATAACAAGTAATTTATCGGCAAGCAAAGCCATGTCTTCCATATTGTGTGAAATTATTATTACTGTGGCGCCTGTTGAGTTTCTGTAATCACTGATTATTTTAATGATGTCTTCTCTTCCCTTTGGGTCAAGTCCTGAAGTTGGCTCATCAAATATAATGATTTCGGGTTTCATGGCAAGTACACCTGCTATAGCAACTCTGCGTTTCTCTCCGCCGGATAGTTCAAATGGCGATTTATCGAAAAACTCCTCTTTAACTCCTATCAGTTCACAAGTGTTTCGTATGCAGCTATCTAACTCTTCGCCCGATAACCCCATATTTTTAGGTCCAAAAGCAATATCCAAATAAACAGTTTCTTCAAAAAGTTGATATTCGGGATACTGAAAAACAAGGCCGACCCTTGAACGAATTTTTCTAATTTCTTTTGGGTTTTCCCAAATGTTTTTTTCATCGAGCAAAACTTCGCCGCTTGTTGGTTTTAAAAGTCCGTTAAGTTGTTGGACGAGTGTAGATTTACCCGAACCTGTATGCCCAATTATGCCAATAATCTCGCCCTTTTCAATAGAAAAAGAAACATCCTTAACGGCATCATTATAGAGTGGCGAAGCACCGTTATATGCGTATGTTAAATTGTTTACTTTTAGTAAAGCCAATTATTTTTCCTCCAAATGAAGTGCCGATTTAATTTGTTCGGCGGTTTCTTTAATTGATATAACATCAGTTTTGATATCAAAACCGGATTTTTGAAGTGCATAGAGCAATTCGGTGGTTTGCGGAACATCAAGTCCAACTTCCTTGAGCATTTCAACATTTGAAAAAATGTTTTTAGGAGTGTTATCCGCAATAATTTCTCCATCATTCATAACAATAACTCTATCGGCATTTTCAGCCTCTTCCATATAGTGAGTTATTAAAATAACGGTAATTCCTTTTTCTTTGTTAAGCTTTAAAAGAGTGGTTAAAATCTCTTTTCTGCCTCGTGGGTCAAGCATAGCGGTTGGCTCATCAAGAACAATACAAGATGGCTCCATAGCAATAATGCCTGCAATTGCTATCCTTTGCTTTTGACCACCTGAAAGATGATGTGGCGAAGAATTTGCAAACTCAAGCATTTCAACGCTTTCCAAAGCATCAATAACACGTTTTTTAATTTCAGATGGCTCAATACCGAGATTTTCGGGTCCAAAAGCAACATCATCTTCAACAATCGAAGCAATAAGTTGATTATCGGGGTTTTGAAAAACCAACCCTACTCTTCTCTTTATTTCGGTTTCGTATTTTTCATCAGCCGTGTTCATACCATCTACCAAGACTTGACCGCTTGTTGGTTTTAAAAGACCGTTAAGCAGTTTAGCAAGTGTAGATTTTCCCGAACCATTGTGACCGAGAATTACGGTAAAAGAACCGCGTTCAATTTCTAAATTAAAATTTTTAAGAGCAAGGTGTGAAAGATTTTCATCACTGTACTCGTAACATAATTTTTTTACTTCAATAATCTTATCCATTATCACTAATCCAAACAGTTGTATTTCCGCAGGGTAAAACTATATCCCTGTTTGTTACCTTAAGACCTATTTCATCAGTGGATACATCTCCACCTCTATCGCCAACAATACACGTCTTAACCATATAGTTAAGAATAGTGTGTGAAAGGCCACCTGTGTATGAATTCAAAAGGAAGAAAAGCGCATTATCAGATAAAAGTTTGCCAGTTTCGGTTAAAAGTTCACCGAGTGACTGTTCTAACTTCCAGACTTCGCCATTAGGACCTCTACCGTAAGATGGTGGGTCCATAATGATGGCATCATATTTCTTGCCACGGCGAATTTCACGCTTCACAAATTTTAAACAATCGTCAACCAACCAACGCACATTTGCATCTGCAACACCCGAAGCAACAGCATTCTCCTTCGCCCACTGCACCATACCTTTCGATGCATCAACGTGGGTTACACTCGCCCCTGCCTTAAGACAGGCAACAGTTGCGGCACCCGTATACGAAAACAAATTAAGCACCGAAATAGGTCTGTTTGCCTTTTTAATCAAATCGGATGCAAGTGCCCAGTTAACTGCTTGTTCGGGAAAAAGACCGGTATGCTTAAATCCCATAGGCTTTAAACGGAATGTTAAATCGGCAAAATCAACACTCCAAACATCAGGAACATTCTTTAATTTTTCCCAATAACCTCCGCCACTGTTTGAGCGGTGATATATCGCATGTGCATCATTCCAACGCTTATCTTTCTTGCCTTCATTCCAAATGATTTGAGGGTCAGGTCTTATTAAAATAATATCCTTCCAACGCTCTAATCTTTCGCCGGCATCGGCATCTATTAGTTCATAATCATTAAAACCTTCAACGGCTCTCAAAGTAAAATCTCCATTCTAAATCAACGATTGTTGTATGTTGTTATTTTTAATACCTAAGTGTTCATAAGCAAGATGCGTTGCACATCTTCCTCTTGCAGTTCTGTTTAAAAAGCCCAACTGCATTAAATACGGCTCATAAACATCCTCAATGGTAACGGCTTCTTCGCCAAGTGCTGCCGCAAGGGTTTCAAGACCAACAGGTCCGCCAGAGTAGTTGTTTATAATCATAGAAAGCATTCGGCGGTCAAATTCATCAAGACCCAACTCATCAATTTCAAATCTTGTGAGTGCTGCCGATGCATTTTTATAGTTAATAACGCCATCATACTCTATTTGAACTATATCACGAACTCGCTTGAGTAGTCGGTTAGCAATTCTTGGTGTGCCACGAGAACGAGATGCAATTTCGAGTGCGCCATCCATATCAATCTCAATTCCTAAAATACCTGCCGAGCGCATAACTATTTGCGCAAGTTGTTCAGGTGTGTATAGCTCTAACCTTAATAAAACTCCAAATCTATCACGAAGAGGTGCGGTTAATTGACCTGAACGGGTTGTTGCACCAACAAGTGTGAAGTGTGGAACATCAAGTCTAATCGAACGAGCCGAGGGGCCTTTTCCAAGGATTATATCAACCGAAAAGTCCTCCATAGCAGGATATAAAATTTCTTCAACGTTTCTTGAAAGTCTATGAATTTCATCAATAAAGAGAACATCGCCCTCATTAAGCGAAGTGAGAATCGCAACAAGGTCGCCTTGTTTTTCGATAGCAGGTCCCGAAGTAACCCTTAGGTTAACCCCCATCTCTCTTGCTATAATGGAAGAAAGTGTTGTTTTACCAAGTCCGGGAGGTCCGTATAGCAAAACGTGGTCAAGTGGTTCTTTTCTTTGAAGTGCTGCTTTAATATAAATGCGAAGATTATCCTTTGCCTTATCCTGACCGACATATTCATCAAGACTTTTTGGGCGGAGGGATAATTCGGTATCATCCTCAATGGAATTATATTCAGGAGAAATTATTCGGTTTTCAAAATCAAATTCTTCTATCACTTTTTATAACCCCCTCGCAAGTGATTTAAGCGCAAGTTTGATAAGTTCTTCCGCTGATAATGTTTGGTCAAGCTTTCCAACTGCAAGTGAAGCCTCGCTTTGCGAATATCCAAGCGAAACAAGCGCCGCAACCGCTTCCTTTGAATTGGAATTTATGTTTGCATTTCCAACACTTGCGATTACTGTATCATCGGAAGAAGCAATACTTCCAAGCTTGTCCTTTAATTCTAATACTATTCTCTGAGCAAGTTTAAGTCCAACTCCACTAGCACGTGTAAGCATTTTAGCGTCTCCACTAGCGATATAAAGGCTGATTTCGTCGGCTGAAAATTCAGAAAGCAATGCAATACCGATTTTAGCACCAACACCGCTAACGCTTGTCAGGAGTTTATATGCCTCTAATTCTTCGAGTTCTGCAAAGCCATATAAATCAAGTGCATCCTCTTTAACCGAAAGGTGTGTGTAAAGAAACACTTCTTCATTTAGTTTTGGTATTTGCGAAAGTGTTTTTTTAGTTATAAAACAACGCATACCAACTCCGCCGCATTCGATTACAACACTGTTTGTATCGTTATATAAAAGCCTTCCTCTTAAACTTGCTATCATTTGTTTTTCGCCTCCGTGTTTAGTTTACCAACAATGTTTCCTGTGCAATGCCCGTGACAAACCGCAAGGGCTAAAGCATCGGCAGTGTCATCAGGCTTCGGAACTGCTTTCAGTGATAAAAAGCTCTTTATCATTTCCATAACCTGAAACTTTTCCGCTTTTCCGTATCCCGTAATAGACTGTTTAACCTGAAGCGGTGTATATTCAAAAATAGGAATACCATTCTTTTGCGCGGCAAGGAGTATCGTTCCCCTCGCTTGTGCAACATCAATAGCGGTTGTTGTGTTCGTGTTAAAGTATAACCTTTCAATCGAAAGGTGGTCGGGATTATATTTCTTGATAATAAAATCAAGGTCATCAAAAATCATTTCGATTCGTTCGGGAAAGGTCTTGTCGGTAGGTGTTGTAATAGCGCCATAGGCAACGGTAGAAAACTTATATCCATCATAGTCAACTATTCCATAGCCAACTATCGCATACCCCGGGTCAATACCTAGAATTCGCACACAAAACACCTCCAACATAATTATTCATAATATTATATCATATATATTTTTATATATCAACAAAAAAGTAACAAAAAAGCACAGCTTTTTTAAGCTGTGCTATCCATATACTGCGCCGCATGGTTTTTCTCCATCTCGGCCATAGCCTGCCTTAACTCTCCGCTTACCTTTCGTTCATTTTCGGCAAGTTTGGAAACACCGACAGTATATTCATCAATGGAAATCTTGCCCTCTTTAAAGTCTGCGGTGAGTTTATTCATTTTGGTGGTAAATTCTTCGCTTGCAACCGAAAAACTATCCTTAGAGGTGTTTTCTTTGGATTTTTGCATAGAATTATTATTGACAGTAGACTCATTTTTAGATTTTGTTTTACTTTCTTCAGCCAAAATCTCCTCTTTTGCCTTTCTTTGGGCTTCATTCAAAAACTCATTTGGAATATATTTTAAAAATTCTCTATCTTTGGGGTTGATTTTTGAGAACAAATCGCGTATACTAATAGTGACAGGTGAGGTACGGATGTGAGACCGAGTATTCGGGACACCCATACCAGCGACCCTGTCTTTTTTTATTCCATCAAGCGCAACTGCAACATATAATCGATTAGTCTTATCGTAAAATTCTTTTACTTCTAACTTTACGGGTATAATGTGTGTACTATTTTCAAAAGCACTACATAAAACATAAACATTTTTTAAAGTTCTATCAATTTTATATCCTTCCTCGTTTCGATTGTGAATTTCTATTCCCACAGCATTAGAGATTACATCTAAAAAGCATGATAGCATTTGAGTGTAAATATCATAATTACCTTTTTGCTTGTTCATGCTTTCGCTCAAGTTGTTCTTTCCAAATTCAAATTCAATCTCTACATCATTATTTCGATATTCGGTGAAGACTCCAAATTCTTCTCCAATTTTTTTTAGGATTTTTTCTGCTTCCTTTGTTTTTAATCCTTTATCTAATAATGCTGGATTGTTTTTTATTATCTTGGAATATTCAATTGCATCAGGTTGAGAAAGTGTTATTGCACGATTTTTTAATATCTCATATCGTTTTGAATCGGTCATACCCTCACGGATTCTACCAGCCTTTTTCCCATCGCTCGTATTGTTCATCAAAGCGAATTTCGCCTCACCGCTATTTTTAGCGGTGTTTTTTTGTGCCGAATCGTAAACTCGGGCAATTCTTTGGTTAAGATATCTTAAATCCTCTTCAAGTGTGCGGTTATGAGGGTCTCCCTTGATAATGGATATAACATCCTTTATCCAGTCCATAATTTTTTGGAAGAAAGTTCTATTAGTTTCGGCAACCTCTAAAAGAGCCTGTTCGCTCTTCTCGGTGTTTTCGCCGAAGAGAAGAACTTCACCTGTGAAATCGGCAACGATTTCTCGTTCTATTTCTTCTCGTGTGTATGCCTTTCTAATGGCAACAGGTATTTCCTCGGCCGCTTTACGCTTATCAAAAACAATATCGGTATATGCTTTTATAGCTTCTTCCCGGGTGCCTTCGAAGGCTTGACCGTTTTCCTTTTCTAAAGCTCCACGCACATAGGCTTCAAATGCATTGCTTTGTTTGATTAAATAATTCTTGAATCCGTCATACCCCTTAAAGCCTTCAAGATGGTGAGTGAATTCGTGCTTGAACACAACCATATAGGCTTGCGTTAAAGTTAAGTTAGGATTCATCCTTATGCTCTTATCCTTTGGCGAATAAACCGCTCCCGAATATCGCTCATTCCAATAAACAGTCATTCCAAACTTCTCGGCAATACTTTCAATTTGTTTTTGCTTCGAGCTTCGGTCTCGGCCAAAAGCCGCCTCTATTCTATCTTCCGGTGTAAGCGGTCTATAAATCTCGCTCTTTTCAGGCTCGGTAAAGGTGGGCCGAGAGTTATCCTCTGCAGTTGACTGCAAATCGATTGATGAATATTCTCCGCTCTCCTGCATAGAATTATTATTGACAGTAGGCTCATTATCGGGTATACTGTTGGTAGAGGGATTGCCTGATGCGGCGGCTGAATTATTTTCAGTTAGACCGCTATTTACGGGCAGTCCCTTTATTTTTGTGATATCATAAAAAACATATCCGCGGTCCGTAACCATCACTTTTACTTCACCGACAAACATTTGTCCAGCAACTTCAAAACGGGTTGAATAAACGTTCCATCCGCCCGTTGCTTCTGGATGTCTTCCATCATCGCTCTGATTTTCAATAAAATTAGATACTAAAAGCAAGTTATCGAGTTCTGGCACCGCTTGCATTTTTGCCTCTTTAGATTCTATATCCATTCTACGATTCGCAGGATATGCATATTCTTCCGTAGAGCGCTTATTTAGATACGCTTTCCCTTCGCTTCCAACCTGAAGAACCTTTCCTTTAAATTTATCACTTATAATTTTTTTGGCAAGATTTTGCTTTTCCTGAATCGTTTTACCTTCAAAAAGATTTTGCTCAGTATCCACCTTTACATACTGACCGTTTGCATCGTTTGTTATGCTGAACTTCATATCACCGTCTATTTCGGCGGTGTTTTTTTGTGCCTCGTTTGCATTCGACTGCAATTCTAAACTTGCAGTTTGACCCGTTGTTACAATAAAAATATTTTCGTTAGAAAAAACGAGAAAACGCGGGAAAAAAAGAGCATTTTAAAGAAAAAATTAAAATGGTTTTATTTTCCTTACAAAAAAATACAAAATTCGTAAATTTTGCTTGACTTTTCGGCATATATAATATATATTTTGATAATAGGTTAATATTGCAAATTTAATAGAAACCAAGCATCTGTGGAGAGAGCAAATTCAAGTTTTGTGCCGTAGTTTCCGGTTGCATTTTGCCGAGAAAACTATGAAAAACCCTTTGTTCAGGGCGCATCACGAGGAATTTGCGGGTATCGCACAGGGTAGCCCAAAATTGCGCAGTTCAATCTCTTGCTGTGCATAGGGCAAAAAATTATTCTTGTGTCGACACTTGGTGTTGAACAAAGGGGGATGCTTTTTATGAAAAAAGATAATATTGTGGAACTCAAAAATATTTGCGTTGCCTTTGATGGTGAGGTTATTCTTGATAAGTTAAATCTTGATATCAAGGATAAAGAGTTCATTACCCTTCTCGGTCCTTCGGGTTGCGGTAAAACTACCACCCTTCGCCTCATTGCAGGATTTTTAGAGCCTGACAGTGGCGATATTCTTTTTGAGGACAAAATAATAAATGGTGTGCCTGCATATAAGCGTCAGGTTAACACCATTTTTCAGCGTTATGCCCTTTTCCCGCATCTCAATGTTTATGAGAATATTGCATTCGGTTTAAGGGTTAAGAAGTTACCTGAAAAGGAAATAAAAGAAAAGGTTGAAGAGATGCTTAATCTCGTTAACCTCAAAGGTCTTGAAAAGCGCAATATAAACACTCTTTCGGGCGGTCAGCAACAAAGAATCGCAATTGCACGCGCTATTGCTAATCACCCAAAGGTATTACTTCTTGATGAGCCTTTAGCAGCGCTTGACCTAAAACTTCGCAAGGATATGCAAAAGGAACTTAAAAAAATTCAGGAGCAATTGGGCATTACATTTATTTTTGTAACACACGACCAGGAAGAAGCTCTTACTATGTCCGACCGTGTTGTTGTTATGGATAGCGGAAAAATTCAACAGGTTGGTACTCCTCAGGATATTTATAATGAGCCACAAAATGCTTTTGTTGCCGATTTTATCGGTGAGTCAAACATAGTTGATGGTGTTATGCTTAAGGACTACTCGGTGCGTTTTTCGGGACAAACCTTTGTGTGTCTTGATAAAGGTTTCGATGAAAATGAAGATGTTGATGTTGTTGTAAGACCTGAAGATGTTGATATAGTTCCAACCGATAAAGGTATGCTAACAGGTATTGTAACCTCAGTTTCATTCCTTGGTGTTCACTATGAAATCATTGTAGATATTGGTGGCTTTAAGTGGATGATTCAAACAACTGACGAGCATTTTATTGACGATGAAGTTGGTCTTTATATTGAGCCTGATGCAATTCACATAATGAAAAAATCCGAATATTCGGGTAAATATGGCGACTACTCTACATATAGTGAAGAAATGGAGCTCCTTTCTGAAAACGGCGAGGAGGAAAAGGAATGAAAAAATCTTCATTAGGTAATAAAATTCTTTCTGCGCCCTATATTCTTTGGTCGGCAATTTTTATAGTTGTTCCGCTTATCATTATGGTTTATTTTGCGTTAACCGACCAAAACGGAGTTTTCACAATTGAAAACATCGCACAGCTTGGCAAATATAAAAAGGCTTTTGGCACTTCTATTCTCTACGCCGCAATTGCAACTGTGATAACACTTTTACTTGCCTATCCTATGGCATATTTTATGACAAAGTTAAAAATAAGCTCTCAAAAGATGATTATGCTTATAGTTATGTTACCAATGTGGATGAACTTCCTTATCCGCACATATTCCTGGATAACAATTCTTGCAAACACCGGACTTATCAACACATTTTTAGGCAAGTTAGGAATAGCCCCCTTAAAACTTATTAACACACCGGGAGCCGTTATTCTCGGCATGGTATATGATTTTATTCCATATATGATACTACCCATTTATTCGGTTATTTCAAAATTAGATAACTCACTTTTAGAAGCGGCGGAAGACCTTGGTTCAAACTCATTCTCGAAATTTAGAAGAGTTATTCTTCCCCTTTCAAAATCTGGTATTATTTCGGGTATTACTATGGTTTTTGTGCCTTCTGTTAGCACCTTTTACATTTCACAAAAACTCGGCGGCAACAAAACAATGCTAATCGGTGATGCAATTGAATATCTATATAATTTAGGTCCCGATTACTATAATATAGCCTCTGCCCTTTCAATGATTCTTATGGTACTAATTTTAATTTCACTTGCTATAATGAACAGGTTTTCAGGTGAAGATAACGAAGACGGAGGTGTTATCCTATGAAGTTCCTTTCCCGTCTTTACATTGGCTTGATTTTATTTTTCCTTTATGCGCCCGTTGCGGTTATGATAATTTTCTCGTTTAACTCGGCACGAAGTGTTTGGAGCTTCGCAGGATTTTCATTTGAATGGTATGCAGGTCTTATTTCCGATACCGTTATGCTAACCGCACTTGAACACACAATTATAATCGCTGTTCTTTCGGCAATTATTTCAACAGTTCTCGGCACTGCCGCGGCGGTTGCAATAGTTGCTATGCGCAATAAGATAGCTAAAAAGATAATAACAACCACAACAAATATACCAATGATGAACGCCGATATTGTAACAGGCATTTCGCTTATGCTTTTATTTGTTTTCTTCGGCAAACTTATAGGTGCTCGTGAATCTTTAGGCTTCTTTACTGTTTTAATCGCACACATTACTTTTAATTTACCGTATGTAATTCTTTCGGTAATTCCAAAATTAAAGCAAACTGATTCACATCTTCCTGAAGCGGCTATGGACCTTGGTTGCACTCCATTTAAGGCATTCTTTAAGGTGGTTTTACCCTGTATTTCAACCGGTATTGCAACAGGTTTTATAATGGCTTTCACGCTTTCTCTCGATGATTTTGTTATAAGCTATTTTACCTGCGGCCATTACCAAACTCTACCAATAGTTATATTTAATATGACTAAAAAATCAGTAACTCCTGATGCTTACGCACTTTCAACAATCATATTTGTTGTTGTTTTTGCACTTTTAGTGTTTTACAATGTTCTAGAGAACAAAGGAGAAAAGAAAAATCATGCACAGTGAGGTGTGATAATTGAAAAAAACTCTTGCTTTAATATGCATTTTATCAATGATAACCGCACTCTTTTCGGGTTGCGGATATGAATATGCCGAATTAACCCTCGAAGGCACATACGATAAAAGCCTAGCGGGTACTAACCTTTATGTTTATAACTGGGGCGAATATATTTCAGATGGCTCAGATGATTCCATTGACGTTAATAAAGAATTTGAAAAATTAACAGGGATTAACGTTTATTATTCAAATTTTGAAAGTAACGAAACTATGTATTCACAGCTTAAAAGCGGCGGTGTTTCCTACGATGTTGTAATTCCCTCCGATTATATGATTGCGCGTCTCATAAAGGAAGATATGCTTTGCAAAATTGATACTTCGGCAATCTCTAATTACCACTATATTTCAGATGAATACCGTAATCTTTTCTTTGATGAGAAAAACGAATATTCCGTTCCGTATTGCGTTGGAATGGTTGGTGTTATCTATAATCCAACACTAACCGGCGAAGATATTGAGCACAGTTGGAATGTTCTTTGGGATGAAAAATATAAAGATATGGTACTTAATTTCAACAATCCTCGCGATGCTTTTATGACCTCACAAATGCTTCTTGGAATTGACCTTAATTCCGAAAATAAGGATGATTGGAAGCGTGCGGCGGATAAGTTAATTGAAGGAAAAGAAAATCTTCAATCCTTTGTTATGGACGAGGTTTATGGCAAGATGGAAACGGGCGAAGCGGCCATTTCTCCGTACTATGCAGGCGATTACTTGACAATGCTTGATAACAATCCTGACCTTAAATTTTTCTATCCAAAGGAAGGAACAAACATTTTTGTTGATTCGGCTTGTATCCCAACCTCAACACAAAATTACGAAGCCGCTTTAATGTATATCAACTTCCTTTTAGAGCCTGATATTGCTTGTGCTAATGCTGACTATATAGGTTATGCAAGTCCACATACTGATGTTGTAAACAACGAAGATTATTACTATTACAAAAACGAAATTCTATATCCGACCGAAGCAAACAAACCAAAGACTCAATACTATCACGCAATAAGTGAAGATATTCGTAAATATTATGAAAATCTTTGGATTGATGTTAAGCTTTATTAGGTGATATATAATGAAAATTCTTAAAAAAATTCTTCTTTTTCTGATTTCTCTATTAATTTTTGCTTTTTTTGCTTTTTTAACTATCTTTGCAACAGCTTTTCTCACCGAAAAGATTTTCTTGCCAAAAGATTACCTTTTCTATGAACACTCACCAGTTACGGGAATTATTTTAATTTTTATTCTATTAATTCCATCTTTATTTTTGTGCTATTTCGTTTTAAGAAAATTAAGGCTTCTAACACAAGCGCAAATTGAGAATTTCGATGATGAATTCTATCTTTGGAATAGACTTGGAAAATTCAAAATAGCAGTTATATTTGTGTGGTTAATAGCCTTATATGTTTGCTTTACAAATATAACCGTTGTAACTGATAACTCAATAACCGTTCACACACATTTATCGCCACGAGGCAAAACTTTTTCTTATAGTGAAGTCGAAAATATTGAAACAGGTTTCGGAAACAAAAAACTCGCTTTTTGTGATTATAAAGAAGAAGGAAACTTTTTCTATATAATTAAACTTGAAGATAAAAAAATTGTTTTCCACCAACCCACTCCAAATTCAAAAATCGAACGATATAATAACAATACTTATTTAGAGTTAGAGGAATTTGATAATGCTTTAAAAACTTTTAACATTCCCAAAAGTTCAAATTCTCGCGGATATGAAAAATGTTATTACGATGAAGAAATAATCAATAGATTCTTAAAAATTATTGAAAATTAGAAAACAAACCTTGTTTTAGCTAACAAGGTTTGTTATTTTTAAAAATACTTAAACTTTTTTAATTTGCGGTGTTGACTTTTTCATTTGATTGTGTTAGAATGTTTTAGTCACTTACGGAGAGGTGTCCGAGCGGTTTAAGGAGCTGGTCTTGAAAACCAGTGACTCGAAAGAGCCATGGGTTCGAATCCCATCCTCTCCGCCAACACCTTAAAAAGGCAATTTAATATTAAACAAGACGTTACATTTGGAGAAGTACTCAAGTGGTGACGAGGCGCCCCTGCTAAGGGCGTAGGCTGGCTCAAAACTGGCGCGAGGGTTCGAGTCCCTCCTTCTCCGCCAAACAAAAAAAGACATCCTTTCGGATGTCTTTTTTTAGTTCAGAAATTCAAAATCCTGCTCTGAAAACATCCGATAAAGAACAAGCCCTTTTCC
>JAZUMI010000120.1:0-2369 GCA_045603505.1 Acutalibacteraceae bacterium | reverse complement strand
AAAATCAATGTTTGTCTTTCTATTGTTCACCCAAAAAACTCCTTTTTAAAATAAAAAGGAAGAGAAAACTCTTCCTTTAATATTTATTCTTCACTTTGATAGGTTGTGGTGCAGTAATATCCATAACCTTTTTTACCGTATTTTTTGTATGCATTATTGTGTTTCATATCCACATCGTTGAGAACAGCACCTAAAATTTTACAACCACTTTTCTCAATCTGCAATTTTGCTTTATGAGCATCACGAATGCTTACAGAACCCTGTGATAAGACAAAAATTGCACCATCACACACCGAGGCAATAACGGCCGCATCAATAACATATCCAAGCGGTGGCGAATCGATAATAACATAATCATAAGTTTTCTTAAGGTCTGCCAAAAGATTAGCAAAATTTTTAGAGCCTAAGAGTTCAACAGGGTTAGGCGGAAAATTGCCACAGAACAAAACATCAAAATTATCATGCTGAGTTGAATATATAGCATCGCCTATAGCACATTGACCGGAAAGTATTTCGGAAAGTCCTAAGAAAATTTTTCCTTGTGCATTTTTTGGCTGCATTACAGATTTTCTAAGGTCTGCATCAACAAGGATTACCTTCTTATCAATTTCCGCAAGGCTTTTTGCAAGTTCAGTTGAGGTTGTGCTTTTGCCTTCGTTTTCGTGGTGACTTGTTATTAATATGGTTTTTATATCAGTTCCCGAAAATAGAACATTAGTGCGGAGTGTTTTGTAGGCCTCGTTTGATAGAAAATCGTTTGCGCAGGAATTATTGAAAGAAACTTTTCCTGCTGTGCGTTTGCCTGAAAACAAATCAAGGTTCATATCATTACTTTCTAAATTTATATCTGACATTGTTTTTCCTTTCTTGGCACAGCCTAATTCTTTTTTAACGATTTTTTATTGATGTAAGGGATAGTGCCTAATACACTCATTTCTAAATATTTTTCAACATCATCGGCTGTATTAATTTTATCATCTCTAACATAAATGAATAATAGTTCGAGTAAAGAAAGAACAATACCAACGATTAAACCTTTAAGGATATTAATTAACAAAACCGGTGAAGATGGGGAAGTAGGAAGATTACCCAAACTAAAGGTGATTATTCTATCAAGTTCAATAATTTCTAAAACTTTTTGCTCGGTAACATCACAAATGCAGTCAACAATAGATTTTGCTCCTTGTGCTGTGTTATGCGCTACTGTTACCTCAATAAAACGGGTGTTAGTTGGGTTGTTAGTAGCAATAAGAGAACGCAAAGTTTTATATGAAATATTTAAATCAAGGCGATTTATAACTTCTTCAAGCACAGTTCGGTCAACAATTATTTCTTCATAGTCTTTGGTAAGGTATGAGGAAACCGAAATTTCACTTGAATTAATGGTTGCAGAGTTTTTGTTGATTATATAAAGCTTAGCGGTAGAGGTGTATGTAGGTGTTATAAAGAAGATTGTTGTAACCGTTGATAACACCACGCAAACAATACATGTAAGCAAGAAAAAAAGCCATTTATTCAATAAAATGTTTAAAAAACCCTTAAGGGTAAGTGCAGATTCTTTTGATTTTAAAAACTCATCCATTTTAAAAACTCCAAAACAAAATACTGCCTTTAATGTTAACACAGTTGAGGGTTAAAGTCAAGAAAAAGGCGAATAAAAAATTAAGATTTTGCAATTGACTTTGGTGTATAGTTATTGTAGAATATATTAAGATAATAGATCAATTTTTGAATGGGTTAAAATTCATCAAAATTTGGAAGGAGAAAATTTTATGAAACCGATTTATAAAAGAGTGCTGCTTAAATTAAGTGGCGAAGTTCTTGCAGGTGGTAAGGAATCAGGAATCGATTTTGATACAGTGCTTAATGTTTGTGAAAGAATAAAAACAGCTACAGAAATGGGAGTACAGGTTGCTATAGTTGTAGGTGGAGGAAATTTCTGGCGTGGTAGGTCAAGCGGAAAGATGGATAGAACAAGAGCAGACCATATGGGTATGCTTGCAACATCTATAAATGCATTGGCTTTGGCAGATGGTCTTGAACAGTTGGGTGTTACCGCAAGAGTTCAAACCGCTATTGAAATGCGTCAGATAGCAGAGCCATATATAAGAAATAAGGCAGTTCGCCATCTTGAAAAGGGAAGAGTTGTTATTTTCGGCTGCGGAACAGGTAACCCCTTCTTCTCAACAGATACTGCTGCAGCACTTCGTGCGGCTGAAATCGGCGCGGATGTTATATTTAAGGCAACAAATGTTGATGGTGTTTATGATAGTGACCCCAAACAAAATCCCAATGCAGTTAAGTTTGATACACTTTCTCATCTTGATGTTCTTCAAAAGGGACTTCACGTTATGGATAGCACCGCAGCT
>JAZUMI010000119.1:0-2263 GCA_045603505.1 Acutalibacteraceae bacterium | reverse complement strand
CGCGACAAAACCGAAGGGCGGATTATGTTGATGATACAAAAATATACTATACACTTAAACAATCATGCAAATATATAACTAATTAAAGAGCAGCAATTTGCCACTCCTCAATATTTAACAGCGTGCCATCTTTCGTCCAGCTTCGAATGCCTTTTGTAAATCCTCTTCCCAATGGGCATCGCGCCATGCGTGTTTGGCCTCTTCTGAGAAGCTACCCAGTTCGTAGTTGTTATATTTTGCCACTTGAGTAGTGTTATAGGCAACAATGCGTTGTGGCTCACCAAGGGCCGTGGTGATGCACCATTCCATCGTTCCAAAATGGTTGCTATTGTTGCGCTCGGGTGTACCGTTCATCGTCTCAATAAGCACGACAGGCATACGCTTGGGAGCAATAAGGCTATAGTCGTTGTACGAGAGCCACGGGAATGCCAATCGCTCCAGGAAAGCACGCATCTGTCCCGTCACTTCACCAAAATAGATAGGTGAGCCGAGCACAAGAGCATCCGCCTGAGCAATCTCCTCCAGAACGGGAGTCAGCGCATCCTTGAAACGACAGATGTTCGATGCCTTGTCTTTGAGTTTGCAGGCCATGCAAGACATGCAACCCTTATAGTCGAGGTCATACAATCGTACGGTCTTAACTTCTACATCACTACCAGCAGATTTCGCTCCTTCGGCAAATCGCTGCAACAACTTTGCGGTGTTCATATTCTTTCGTGGACCGCCATCGATGATGATTATCTTTTTCATTGGCTCTATTGTTTACCCCTTATAACTTTTACAAATAAGGTTTTGTTTATTTCCCGATGCAACATGTAGAACTATTTCATTATGAGAGGATTGCGTTTAAAACGGTAGAAAAGCATTTTTTACCTTCTAGGCGGTAGAAAAATCCGCCCTTTTTCCGCCCCAACGTCCTCTTTTTAGAGTCATAGAGAAACTGAGTTCTCCATCCAGAAGTTCACCTCTTTTTCTGTGTACAAAGGTACGATTTTTCTTGCGTATTATCGCCAACTGTTGTCAACTAAATGAATTGAGATAGTGTATTCTCTCCTCGAAAAGAGAAAAAGTAATGAAGTGAGTTTTGATTTTGCTGGTGAAAAGAAAAATTTCATGGCATAAGCCATTTCTTCTTTTCCCTTCTTTTAACTTTGCTTTATTATCCGTATATATGAGTACGGGGTTAAAGTAAAGTTGCGGGTAAGCGAGAGCAAAGAAAGTTAACTTGCTTGGCCGAGTGGGAGAAAGTTCGAGAAATCAAAGTGTTTTTTCTTTTGGTGGCAACATCATAACTGGAATAATTTACTAGTTCATAAATATCATTATAGTGAATATTATACTTATATATCAATGATAACTATTATTATAGTGATAGATACAATGCATATTCTACTCAGAAGCGATTCTTCATACTAGATTTATTACTTTAACGTCTAAAAATGCTCATAATACGCCAAATCGTGATATTTTTTATAGATTTGGCGGATTATGTCAAATATTTGTTTTACTTTTGCGTAAACAAATCTCATGAGTTATGATAATCGGTAGAAAAGAAGAGCAGAAAATATTGCTTTCTGCGGCAGCATCTGAGTATTCAGAATTAATCGCAGTCTATGGTCGTAGACGTGTAGGTAAAACCTTTCTCATACGTGAGACTTTCGGTTATAAGTTTACATTTCAACATACAGGTTTGGCAAAAGGTAAGACAAAAGATCAGTTATTCAGTTTTGCCATTTCACTTCGTGATGCCGGATATGACGATTGTCCAATACCGCAATCGTGGTTGGAGGCTTTCAGTCTTTTATCTCATTTCTTAAAGAATTCGACAGATGAGAAAAAGATAATCTTCCTTGACGAGCTTCCATGGATGGATACACCTCGCTCAAATTTCATTTCGGCTTTTGAACATTTCTGGAATGGTTGGGCCTCGGCTAGAAAGGATATTGTTCTGATTATTTGTGGTTCTGCTACATCATGGATTATCAACAAAGTGATTAACGATCATGGCGGACTTCATAACCGTGTTACACAACGCATAGCACTTCAGCCGTTTACTTTGCGTGAGTGTGAAATGTTTGTTCAAAACAGAGGTCTTGAGATGAGCCGGTATCAAATTGCCGAATGTTATATGGTGTTGGGAGGTATACCTTTCTATTGGAGCATGCTTGAAAAGGGACTCAGCCTAGCTCAAAACATAGATAAGATTTTCTTTGCAAAAAATGGCAAATTGACCAATGAATTCAAGCAACTTTATGCATCATTG
>JAZUMI010000118.1:0-6776 GCA_045603505.1 Acutalibacteraceae bacterium | reverse complement strand
GGCAGAAAAGATAAAAAAAGTGAAAATCTCGCTGATATTGAGGCGGCAAAAGAAAAACTTTCAAAATGCACACTTATTAGTGAAGAGTATTTTAGCATAGCTAGTAGAATAGCAAGTGTTTTGGAAGAAAATCGTGCTGACGATTTAGGCGAGGCTTTAAATATTACGCTTGAAGAAATACGCGCTGAGGAACAATTAAGAGCAACGATTGAGCAAAACGAAAAACTCCAAAAAATTGAAAAAATATTTAATATTGACGAAATCTAAATTTTGCAATGAATAAATAATAAATATCCACCCGCATAGCGGGTGGATATTTATTGGTGCGAGTAATGGGTGAGGTTACGAGCGCGTCCAGTGGACGAAGCAGCGAGCAAAACGAAGCGCCGCGGTCAAAAGGCAAGTCGCGCTCCAAGCGAGCTTGGCTTTTGGAAACCGCAAGAGTGAAGAACCGAAGGTTCAAGTCCCGCTATAAATACATACAAAAACAAATAAGACCCACCATAAAGGTAGGTCTCATTTTTTGGTGCGAGTGATGGGACTTGAACCCATACGTCGAAGACACACGCCCCTCAAACGTGCCTGTCTGCCTATTCCAGCACACTCGCAAATATATTTTAAATTTATCGTGCCAAATTATTATATCATCACTACCTGTATATGTCAACTAAAATTTTAACTTTTTTTAAAAATTTTTTACACTGTAAAAAATGCCACAAAAATTAACACCCGAAGTGTTTCTTCGGGTGTTAATTTATATGCTTTTTATTCTTGAATAATGGCAGGGAATAAATGTTACATCGTTAAACTTTTCACTTAACTGTTCACATAGCGGGTCAACAATTACATCTTCGGTATCAAAGTGTCCTGCATCGAAAACCGCCATATCAAGATTTGCAGCAGTTGTGAAAATATTATGTTTAACATCGGCGGTTATAAGTGCATCAAGACCTAATTCTTTTGCAAGATAAATATAGTCGCCTCCGCTACCTGAACAAACAAGAACATTTCTTATTTGTTTACCGTTATCGCTATATTTAACCGCACCGCCAAGAGCCTCTTTAATTTGCTTTGCCAACGCATCACAAGGTAGGGGAGAGATTTCACCTTTGCGAAGAATAAAACCTTCGCTATCGGTTATTTTAGCGATATTTTTAAGGCCTATTTTTTCGCAAAGCGCATCGTTAACTCCGCCATCACCCATATCGAGATTAGTGTGCATTGATATAACGGAAATATCGTTTTTTATGAGTGAGTAAACAACACTTGCATCGGTCACGCTCTTTAAACCATCAAAAATAACAGGGTGGTGAGTTACGATAAGATTACATCCGTTTTCTATCGCTATTTTAACTGTATCAAAGGTGCAGTCAAGCGAAACGAGAACATTTGTAATTTCATTATTACCGCTTCCAACAAGTAATCCCGGGTTATCAAAGGCAAGAGCAGTATCACATGGGAAAAGAGAATTTAAATATTCAAAAATATCATTAACCTTCATATTTTATCCCTTTTTAGCAAACGAATCTTTAAGAGCAACAGTTCTGTTGAAGATAATCTTTTCGGCACTTGAATCGGGGTCAACACTGAAATAACCCTGGCGCATAAATTGGAAAACATCTCCTGCTTTTGCACTGGCTAAGTCTGCCTCGATTTTACAGTTTTCGAGAACTGTAAGAGATTCCGGATTAAGGTTATCCGCAAAAGAGGAAACACCCTCTTCATCGCTTGGATTAGGAACATTGAATAAACGCTCATAAAGGCGAATCTCGGCATCTTTACAATACTTTGCGCTAACCCAGTGCAAAGTGCCTTTAACCTTTCTTCCGTCAGGTGTCTCGCCACCAAAAGATTCGGGGTCATAGGTGCAGTGAACGGCAGTTATATTTCCTTGCTCATCGGTTTCGTGAGAAGCATATTTAATATAATATGCGCCTTTAAGTCTAACCTCTTTTTCAGGACAAAGGCGGAAATACTTGCCAACAGGATTAAGCATAAAGTCATCCTGTTCAATATAGATTTCCTTAGTAAAAGTAACTTCTTTTTTGCCAAGTTCAGGTTTGTTGGGGTTGATATCAACGAGAATGATATCTTCTTTATCTTCAGGATAGTTATCAATAATTACCTTTAAAGGACGAAGAACCGCCATAGCCCTGTCGGCATTGGTATTAAGATAATCTCTAACGCAAGATTCTAAAAGGGCATAGTCAATAACACTGTATGCCTTTGAAACACCGATTTTATCAACGAAATTGCGGATAGCCTCGGCAGGATAGCCTCTTCTTCTCATACCACAGATAGTTGCCATACGGGGGTCATCCCAACCGCTTACAAGTCCATCATTAACAAGTTTTAAGCATTTACGTTTACTTGTTAATGTGTAGTTAAGATTCATTCTTGCAAACTCAATCTGTCTTGGTGCCTCGGGTATTTCGAGAACCTCTAGGAACCAATTATAAAGTGGTCTGTGATTCTCAAATTCGAGAGAGCAAAGCGAGTGAGTAACACCCTCTTTAGCATCACTTAACGGATGCGCAAAGTCATACATCGGGTAAACACACCACTTATCGCCTGTGCGATGATGATGCGCTTTCATAATTCTGTAAATAATAGGGTCACGCATATTGATATTGGAAGAAGCCATATCAATTTTTGCGCGAAGTACCATAGCGCCGTTATCAAATTCACCCGCAGTCATTCTTGCGAATAAATCTTTCGTTTCCTCGATAGGTCTGTCACGATAAGGACTTAAAGTACCCGGCTCGGTTAATGTTCCGCGCATTTCCTTGATTTGTTCAGGGGTTGATTCATCAACATAAGCGAGACCTTTATCAATGAGTTTAAGCGCACATTCATAGATGAAATCAAAATAATCGGAAGCAAAATAAACATTATCCCACTTAAATCCTAACCATTCGATATCTTCTTTAATCGCATCAACATACTCAACATCCTCTTTTGTAGGATTGGTATCGTCAAGACGAAGGTTACACTTACCGCCGTATTTTTCGGCAGTTTCAAAGTCTATGCAAATAGCCTTTGCGTGACCGATATGAAGGTATCCGTTAGGCTCGGGTGGAAAACGAGTTTGAATTTTGCTATAAACACCCTCGGCTAAATCTTCATCAATAAAATCATGGATAAAATTGCTGACTGCAACCTCATTAGTTAAAATTTCTTCTGACATTTTTGTATCACTCCGTGTGAATTAGTTTTTAAAAGCGTTAATAGCACGCTCAATTCTTTCTTTAACTTCCGTCTCACCCAAAATTTGCATTATAGCACAAAGGTCTGGCGTGTTAGTTCTTGATGTTATGGCAATACGAATAACGGTTGAAACATCGCCAACGTGTCCCTTGAAAGCGTCAGGATTTTGCTTGTATTCTTTAACATTTGGCGTAAAACCTAAAGGCTCACAAAGTTCTTTGATTTTAGCAAACCATTCTTCCTTGGTATCACTTGCAGAATAAACAGTTTTATATGCTTCAAGAATTGCTATAGCATCGGTTTTTGAAATATTTTCGGGAAGTGTGAAATCTTCGCTGTAGTATTCGGGGTAGAAGTATGAGAAATAATCTTTAACTTCATCCCATTTTGCAATATCTTTACGTGGGTTTTTACCCTCACGGTCAAGATTTATAATGCTCTTTTGCTTTTCGGTATCGTTTGTGAGGATAGTGTAATACTCAGTATCATAAACTTTTGCCCACTCACAAACCCTGTTATAAACTTCATCTGCACTCATAAATGCAATCTTATTCTTACTGATATCGTTAAGTTTGTTCATATCAAAGAGAGCACCCGAAACCGACATCTTCTTAAGGTTATATGGGAACTTTTCAATGGGCTCGTTTTTATTAGTTTTGCGCCAATCTTCAAAGTTAGAATTAAGAAGTGTTAAAAGATATTCTATAACACATTCCGAGGGATAACCTTTTTCAGTAAAGTATGAAACGGCTGCCTCAGGGTCTTTTCGTTTTGAAAGTTTACGTTTGCCACCATTTTCTTCCTTCATAACTGCGGCAGTATGTGCAAACTTTGGAATTTTAAATCCGCAAGCCTTAAAGAGTTGCAGATGAATCGGAACACTTGCTATCCATTCATCCCCTCGGATAACGTGTGTTGTTCTCATAAGATGGTCATCAACAACGTGGGCAAAGTGATAGGTTGGAATTCCATCGGTTTTAAGAAGAACAACATCCTGTGTGTTTTCTTGCATCTCTATTTTACCGCGGATAACATCATCAAAATAACACTTGTTATTTTCGTTACCATCTGATTTAAAACGAAGCACAAAAGTTTCTCCGTTTGCAATTTTTTGCTCGGCTTCTTCCACTGTGATATCGCGGCAACAAGCCCATTCGCCATAGTAGCCCTTGTTAACACCTGCCGCTTCCTGTTTTGCTCTTATTTCATCTAATTTTTCGGCAGAACAGAAGCAAGGGTAGGCAAGACCTTTTTTGATAAGTTCTTTTGCGAAACACTGATAGATGTCTTTTCGTTTGCTTTGTGTGTAAGGTCCGTAATCTCCAATCTCGGTGTTAAGACCTGTAACACCCTCGTTAGCCACAACGCCAAAAGAGGAAAGGCCTTCGATAATTGCAGTAACGCCATCCTCAATTTCACGCTTTTTATCGGTATCTTCAATTCTTAGGATGAAAACACCCTTTGTTGATTTAGCGGTGAGCAAATCGGCAGTTGCGCCAAAAAGACCGCCTAAGTGCAGATAGCCTGTTGGGCTTGGTGCAAATCTTGTAACACGTGCACCTTCGGGAAGTGGTCTTTCAGGGTATAAATTTTCATAATATTCGGGGGTTTTATTGATATTTGGCAGTAAAAGTTCTGCCATTTTTTCAAAATTTGTCAACTTAGATTTTCCTTTCAAATAAAACAGAGTGGCGAGGTAAAAAGACCTCGCCATTCGGCAATAAGTATTTACTGATTGAGCAGTTTGTTAAGTTCGTTCATAAATGTATTAATATCCTTGAACTGACGGTAAACCGAAGCAAAACGAACGTAAGCCACTTCGTCTATGGCCTTTAATTTTTCCATAACAAGTTCACCGATTTTTTCACTGCTTACCTCACGGTCAAGCGAGTTCTGTATGATAGCTTCAATTTCACTAATCATATTATCGATGGTATCAAAAGAAACAGGGCGCTTTTCACAGGCGCGGAGCAAACCGTTTAGAAGTTTATCTCGGTTGAATGTTTCGCGTGATTTATCTTTCTTAATAACGATAATAGGCAGACTTTCAATTATCTCATAAGTAGTAAATCTTTTTCCGCAACTTAAACATTCACGTCTTCTGCGGATGCGTTCTCCCTCATCGGTGGGGCGAGAGTCGATAACCTTGCTTTCTTCATAGGAACAAAACGGACATTTCATATTCGGTTCTCCTAACAGTAAATAATTTATTAAATTGTATTTATTATACTGCATAAAAACACAAAATACAAGAAAAACTTACCATATTATTCTATCTATTGTATGTTTTTGTTATTTTTTAAGTTTATTTTTACAGTTGCACTTGAAATGCACGAAAATTATTGCTACAATATTTAAAAAACATAAAGGGAGAAGATAGTATGTCTTGTTATCAGTTGAAAGCTGCCGAAAAGGGTGATATTGTTGCAACTATGCACACAACACTTGGCGATATTAAAATTAAGTTATTCGGTGAAAAGGCACCTAAAACGGTTGAAAACTTTGTAACCCATGCTAAAAACGGTTACTATAACGGAATAATTTTTCATAGAGTTATCAAGGATTTTATGATTCAGGGAGGAGACCCGTTAGGTACAGGTATCGGCGGTGAATCTATCTGGGGCGGTACTTTTGAAGATGAGTTTGATATGGAACTACACAATCTTCGTGGTGCGCTCTCAATGGCAAATGCAGGTCCCGGCACCAACGGAAGTCAGTTCTTTATCGTTCAGGCAAGTGAAGTTCCTGCTAATATGCTCTCGCAAATGAAGGCATTAGAGGATAAAGGCTTCCCGAAAGAAATTGCCGAGGCTTACGCCGAGGTGGGCGGAACACCGTGGCTTGATTTCCGTCATAGCGTTTTCGGTCAGGTAGTTGAGGGTATGGATGTTGTAGATACTATCGCAAACGTTAAGGTTGGCGCTAACGATAAGCCGGTTGATGCTGTGGTTATAAACGGTATCGATATTGAAGTTTTATGATAAATGTTAGAAAAGCCCAAAAGACCGATATTAAACGAATAGGCGAGCTTCTTTTACAGGTGCATAGAGTTCACTCAATAGGCAGACCCGATATATTCAGGGTTGGAAGCAGAAAGTATACCGATAGTGAACTTGAAGCAATTTTAGAAAATGATAACACCCCTGTTTTTGTGGCAGTTGACGAAGAAAACAAGGTGGTAGGTTATTCTTTTTGTGTTTATGAAGAAGTGAAAAACGATAAATCGCTTGAGGATAGAAAGAGCATTTATATCGATGACCTTTGTGTTGATGAAAGTTCACGCGGAAAGCATATAGGAACTGCACTTTATGAGTATGTAAAAGCCGAGGCGAAGAAAAATGGTTGCTACCATATAACGCTTAATGTGTGGACTCTAAATGAAAGCGCGATTAAATTCTATGAAAAATGTGGTATGAAACCGCCTAAAATCACAATGGAAGATAAACTTTAAAGGAGAAAATTATGAAAGTTTTTGATATGCATATTCACTCCGCAGTTTGTGATAACATAAAGCCTGAACAAATTTTAGAAAAAATGGATAAGGGCGGAGTCTACGGCGGTTGTATTTT
>JAZUMI010000117.1:0-3330 GCA_045603505.1 Acutalibacteraceae bacterium | reverse complement strand
AAAGCAGGTATCATATCTTCGAGTTCCATCCTTGTACCCGCTTGCGACTGATGAGCACCACGAAGAATGGTATCTGTAATAAATATTTTCTTGTTTTCCATAGTTTACCTCCTAACCAAATAAGGCAATAAGCACGCCTGCGGCAATAGCCGAACCGATAACGCCGGCAACGTTTGGTCCCATAGCGTGCATAAGAAGGGAGTTAGAGGGGTTAGCCTTCTGACCTTCTGATTGTGGAACACGTGCAGCCATAGGAACAGCTGAAACACCGGCCGAGCCGATAAGGGGGTTGATTTTGTTCTTGGTGAAAAGATTCATAAACTTTGCAAGAAGAACACCACCTGCAGAACCAATACCAAAAGCTACAATACCCATAGCAAGAATCTTTAATGTATCAAGATTTAGGAATGTTTTTGCAGTTGCGGTTGCGCCAACCGAGATGCCAAGGAATATTGTTACGATATTTAAAAGTTCGTTTTGAGCAGTCTTGCAAAGTCTTTCAGCAACGCCTGACTCTTTCCAAAGGTTACCAAGCATAAGACAACCAATAAGAGGTGTAGCTGAAGGAACAAGTAATGCTACGAAAACTGTAACAATAATGGGGAAGAGAATTTTCTCGCGTTTAGAAACCTGACGAAGAGGCTTCATAACGATAGCGCGTTCTTTCTTAGTTGTAAGCAATCTCATAATGGGTGGTTGAATAACAGGAACTAGAGCCATATATGAGTAAGCAGCAACAGCAATAGGACCTAAAAGGTCAGGGAACAACTTTGAAGTTGTGTAAATTGCTGTAGGACCGTCTGCACCACCGATTATACCGATTGAAGCAGCGGCTTCCTGTGGGAAACCGAGATACACACAACCTAAGAATGTGATAAAAATACCAATTTGAGCAGCGGCACCGAGTAAGAGAGATTTTGGATTAGAAATAAGTGGACCAAAATCAGTCATAGCGCCGATACCAACGAATATAAGACAGGGGTACACACAGGTTTTAACACCAATATAGAGGATGTCCAACAATCCTCCATCGTGTAGAATAGTACCATAGCCGATTTCTCCCGCCATAAATTTAGTCCACAAATCACTGTGATACATTTCGGCACCTGGGAGATTTGTAAGTAACATACCAAAAGCAATACCGATAAGAAGTAATGGCTCAAACTTTTTAACTATGGCAAGATATAAAAGCAAGAAGGATACAAGTATCATTATGAGATTTTTCCATCCACCATTTGCCATAAAACCGTTTATGAGCATATAAAAACCGGTTTGCTCAATAAAATTCCAAATAGCTTCCATTTTAATACTCCTTAAAACTTGTTCTTATTTGCATTAAGCAATAACGCAAAGAACAGTGCCAGTTTCAACAGAAGCACCGTTAGAAACGTTTACAGATGCAACAGTGCCATCGCAAGGAGCAATAATTTCGTTTTCCATCTTCATAGCCTCAAGAATCATAAGAACATCGCCTTTTTTAACCTGAGCGCCGTTTGAAACGTTTGTGCTAAGAATTGTTCCCGGCATAGGACTTGTTACAGTTTCACCGCCGTTAGCAACAGGAGCCGCAGGTACGGGAGCTGCAACAGGAGCAGGTGCTTCAACCTTTGCAGGAGCAGCAGGTGTAGCCTTAACATCGGCAGCATCTACAACTTCTAAAGTGATTTCATAAGTATTTCCGTTAACAGTTACATTATATTTTTTCATATTCTTTCAATCCTTTTCTAAATTTTTTTAAATGAATGAACGCGGATGGCCGATATATCGGTTCCAAGCTCCTCTGCAATAGCGGCACTTACTGCAGCTATCATTTCCTGACGGTTAGGAATTGTTTCGCTAACTACAGGGGCAGAAGTAATAGTTTTTTTTACATCAGTTTGTTTTTGACTGTTTGTTTTGCATATTGCGCCCATAATCGATGTGAGAATTACTATGCAAAGTAATCCAAAGAAAACAACGCCAATACCCATACAAACAACAAATGTGTTGGACATTTAATGCACCTCCTATAATATTTTGAAAACTTTTAAAAAAAGCCCAATCAAATTTATTATACAAGTTTGTCCATTTTTTAACAATAACACTATATATTTCTTTACGAAATCTTAACAAACAATATATATAGTTGTTTTATAAATCTTTAACACTTTGTCCTTAATAAAAATAAAATGTAAGGAGGGTATATATATCCTAAAAAAAATCAAAGGGAGTAAGAAGATGGAAAACGAAAAAAACACCATGTTTTTTAAGATGCGAACAACAGATGTTGCACAGCCAATACTTGCAATGGCTTTTGTAAATATGCAACCGCTTGAAAGGTTATATAATCTTGAAGATGCTTACAGAAACGGAACGCTCTTTGAAGATTTAAACAAACCTTATCTTGGAGGAAATCCTTATGCGAAATGATAAGCAGTATTTAGCAAAAATGATTTATCAGATTGATTTTGCTATTCACGAGTTGGTTTTGTTTCTTGATACCCATCCGCACAATGCAAAAGCGATGGAACTGTTAGAACAGTATCGTGAGTTAAGATGCGAAAAAATAGAAGAATACGAACGTAGATTTGGTACCTTTGTAGTAACACCCGCCGATGTTAAACCATCGGAATGTTGGGGATGGATTAAGAGTCCTTGGCCATGGGAAAATAATTTTTGGGAGGAAAAATAAATGTGGCAATATGAAAAGAAATTACAGTTTCCTGTAAACATTAAAAATCCTAATCCTAAGTATGCTCAAATAATTATATCGCAATATGGCGGTCCTGATGGTGAGCTCGGGGCTTCAATGCGTTACCTTACACAACGTTACGGAATGCCATTTGATGAAGTGAAGGGCATACTAACAGATGTGGGTACCGAGGAATTAGCACATCTTGAGATGGTTTGTGCAATGGTTTATCAACTTACCAAAAATTTAACTGTTGAAGAAATCAAAAAGAGTGGTTTTGATAAGTATTTTACCGACCACACAACGGCGGTTTATCCTGTAGCAGCTTCAGGTGTGCCTTGGACTGCAAGTTATATCCAAGCAAAAGGTGATATAATCACCGACCTACACGAAGATTTAGCGGCAGAACACAAGGCGAGAACAACCTATGATAATCTCTTAACATTAATTGATGACCCTGATATAAGAGAACCGCTCAAGTTTTTACGTGCACGAGAAGTTGTGCATTACCAGAGATTTGGTGAAGCGTTGAGACTTACTACTGACAGACTAAACAGTAAAAACTTTTATGCATTCAATCCTAACTCAACCGTAAAACAGTAAAATTAGTGCCTTCCTTATTTTATAAGGAAGGCATTTTCTAATGTCATATATTTTGT
>JAZUMI010000116.1:0-23273 GCA_045603505.1 Acutalibacteraceae bacterium | reverse complement strand
GTCTGCGCTCGGAGATGCCCGTATGGATAGATTTTCGGACAGGAGTTCGATTCTCCTCACCTCCACCAGAAAAAACGACAGGTTGCAACCTGTCGTTTTTTCAATGAAATTCGTTCCTGTAGAACGAGTGAAATATTACTTCGTAATATGAAATAGCTACGCTATGAAATATTTGCTCCGCAAACGTTGAAGAACGAATTTTATTTCATAATCCATAAGGGTTATTTCATATCGAGCATAGGCGAGATATTTCATTATTATTTGGAAAATTCAATCTGGCACAATATGAATATCGTTTTTCAACACCCTTACTTTTTCGCTCAAGCCCTTAAAAAATAAAGCAACAAAACACCGCCACTCAAGCAGACTTTGCTTGGGTGGCGGTTTAATATTACTATAATACTTTACAAAAGTTCTAACACCTTATTTTTAGGCATATAGCCGACTGCGGTATTTGTTACCTTTTTGTCCTTGACAACTGCCAGCATCGGAATACTTGAAACATTGAAAAGACCTGCTAATTGAGGCTCATTGTCAACATTTACCTTGCAAACCTTGATGTCTTCCCTTTCGTTCGCAATTTCTTCGATTATGGGAGCCAACATTTTGCAGGGTCCGCACCAATCAGCATAAAAATCGATAAGTACCGTTTCTTTAGAATTTGTAACCACTTCTTCGAAATTGTCTTTTGTTAAAATTATTTCTTTCATTGTTTCACCTCGTTTTAATCTTTAGATTTGTAATAAAGCATACAATGGCAAAAGCCTTCAAAATCGGGGTCTTTTATCTGTTCTCTGAACTGGCGACACATACATTTTGTATCCTCGCTTCTCTCTAGAACACAGGGGCAATAACCGCCGGTTCGCTCAAGTCCCTCTTTCACAGTTTTCACAATTTCCTTATCGGGATTTAATGTGATTTTCATTTTTCTCACCTTTTCTTTATCTCTATTATTCCCTAAAATTTATCACAAAAGCCCTATTACCGCATTATTTTCTTTTGCTATGTCTGCAATAGAATTATGACAGGTGAACATCACGATTTGATGCGCTTTTGCGTACTCACTCAAAAATTCTATCGCTTTTTGCATACGGACATCATCATACTGCGCGAGTGAATCATCAAGGAAAATCGGTAAATCTTCCGCATCCTTGCAAATAAGCTCTGCAATCGCAAGTCTAAGACTCAGATAGCTTTGGTCTGCGGTACCGCTGCTTAAAAAGTCGATTTCTCGGCTTCCGAAAACTTGCGTTTCACGAACTGTAATGTCAAAGGATTTTGATATTGTCATAGAGGAATATTTATCCCCTGTGAGTCGGGCAAAAATCTCACTCGCCTTGTTTTCAAGCACCAAACCGTATGAGGAATGAACCTCGCTGAAACTTTCCGCCAAAACTTCACTCGCAATATCCAAAATTTCACAATAATCCTTTTGAGCGGTCATTTTTTCAAGTAAGGCAGCTTGTTTTTCTTTGTACTCATCCAATTTTTCTGTTAGTGACACCTGCATTTTAGCTTCAGCCGCAAGAGAAGCGATTTTTGCCTTTTTGTCGCTTATCTCTTGAATAAGCTTTTCGTATTCAGATTTCAAATAGTTAAAATTGAGATTGGTATCAAGATTTACACCTTTAAGCGCTTCTAACTTTTCGCGTGCCGTGTCATAAGAAATTCCGCCAAGTTCGTTAAGATAAAAATTAAGCTCGGTTTTGATTTCTCTGACAGTTTGTGCTTTTTGAGAAATTTCGGGAAGAAGTTCCTTTACTTCCTCTAACGAATCAACCTTTTTGTATTTATAGAAAATCTCTGCCAATTCGGAATACGCGTTTCTTTCGACCTCTTTGAGTCGGTCTAAATCGGCATTTGCCTCCTGCAACATTTGTTCTTGATTTTCAATTACCTTTGTCGTCGCATTAAGCGCCGCCTTTATCGCCTCGTACTCGGCGCTGGAACTTCCGATACAGAAGGTTTTTTGAGCAATTTCTTTTTCGATTTCGGCAATTTTTTCACTTTCGAAAACAACATCCGAATCAATTTTTTCGTAATATTCAAAGTCAACAGGTTTTATAACAAAACCTAAAACAGCCAAGATAACTGCCAATGCAAAACTTATTGCAAAAGCTACTGTGTGAACAAAAAGTAAAGCTACCGAAATCAAAAACAATACTCCCGCCAAAATCAAAAATACCTTGTTGAAAGGCTTTTTGTGGTTTTTGGCTTGGGGTAATTTTTCTTTTAAAGAGGCAAGTTTTTGACTTCTTCGTGTAAGTTCTTGGTTCAAGTCCTCGCGCTCCATCTTTAAAAGTTCGATTTTAGCTTTCAGATTTTCCTTGTTTTCCTCGGTTGCATTTTCGGGAGGATTAAGTCCCGCTTCAATACTCTTTTTGAGAGTAACAACTTCATTTTCTTTTGAAAGAGCGTCATTTTTCGCCTTTTCAACCTTTGAAAAACAAAATCTCACTTTATTGAGATAATTATCGTCGAGAATTTCTCCGTCTGATAAGCGCAAATTGTCGGTTTCGGTTTCGAGCTTTTCCTTGAGAGATAAAAGTTTTTGATATTTCTCGAAATTTCGGCAATCTTCTTCAGCGGCAATTTTTTGTTTCAGCTGTTCGGCGGTTTTCGAAATAAGAACAATTTCTGCCTGTAAATTTTCGGCATCGCTTTTTTTGATGTTATACTCTCTCTTTGCGTTTTCTGCCTTGCGAATTTCCTCGTTTATTTCTTCAAGCAATTTTGAATTTTTATCATACTCTCCTGCTTTTCCGCTTTTGGACATAAGGGAAAGTTTGGCTTTTTGCAGTTTTTTGTTGACCGCCTCAAAGGAAACATTTTCCTCGCCCGAAAGTGCTAAATTTGAAAGTTTACTTGCAATTTCGCCTTCGGCTGTCGAATCGCTTTCGGGAAAACCGAACTGACCGATAAAAACACTGCGTTCAAAGGAAGCGAGAGAAAGTCCAAAAATTTTAGACCCTATATCCCCTGTCACAGTCTGGCTTTCACTCAAATCCAAATCGAAAAGCACCGCTTTGTCGGTGGAATTAGAACTTCTGAATTCCTTTTCGAGTCGGTAGGTTTTACCGCCGTGAATAAAATCGATGCTTCCCGCCATTTGAGAATTATCCCAAGGAGTGTATTTTTTTCTGATATTTTTCGAAATAGTATTTCCGCCGCGTTCACTGCCGTAAAACATCATTTTGATAAATGACATAACGGTAGTTTTTCCGCACTCGTTTTGAGCGTATATAACATTAAAACCATCCGAAAAATCGAGTTTTAAATTTTTAACACCGCCGAAAGAGGCAATATATAATGACTTAATCTTCATCAAAATTTACCTCCTTTGTAAATGCTTTTATACCGATTTTTAGTGCCATTTTGTACTTTTCTTTGTCACACTCATCGGCGTTTTCAATCCTCTCTAACATTTTTTTTGCAAAAATTCCTTTGAGTGACGGTTCATTTATGAGTTCCTGTAAATCAATTTTCAATTCCGTGTTGTCTTTGATTTTAACAAAATACAAAACTTCCTCAAGTCTCGCCAAAAGTTCTTTGAGGTGCAATTCGTTTTGAGGGTCGCTTTGACCGATAATCTCAATTTTATAAAGATTTTCGCCAAAATCATTTCCGTAATTTTGGTTTAGTTCTTCTATGATTTTATTAAAAATTTCATCAGTTGAAGCAAGGTTCGAAATATCTATTTTGTGATGAATATGCTTTCTTTTAGAAACGGAAATAAATTCTAAATTGCATATATTCCTTCCGATTTCTCCGACAAAAACACCCTTTTCCTCGAGTTCATCAAAGCCTTGCCCCTCGGGACAACCACAGTATGCAAAGGATGTGCCGCCGATTTTGCCAATCGGTGTTCTTTTATGCACATGACCGAGAGCAATATAGTCCATTTTGCAATTTTTTACAAAGGAAGGGGTTATCGAATTATAATCGGATGAAAGGTCACTTTTTAATTCGCCGTGTTGAACCATTAGGTTTACATAATCTTTGTCGGTATCAAGGGTGAACCTCTCCTCGCCTTGTAGATAAACGCTGTCAAATGAGCGACCATATACTTTTAAAGAGAGTTCCTCAAAAGTGATACACTCATCCTCTTTGCCAAGTACAAAAAGATTGTCAGGCAAATCACGCAAAATAAAGGGCGATTCGGAATTTAGAGGGTCGTGGTTTCCCGCTACAAAAACAGTCGGGATTTTACATTTCTCGATTGCCGAAAAAACCGCATCTACAAAGCGTTCTTCTACTGTATTTGAGTCAAACAAGTCACCCGCTATAGTGATTATGTCAACCTGTTTTTCCTTTGCCAAATCGATAATTTTCTCAAAAGTTAATAGGGTTTCAAGTCGCCTTTTTTGAGCTTGAGACTTCAAAAAGCTGTCCTTCGCTCCTATATGAATATCCGCTGTATGCAGAATTTTTACAGTCTTCATCTTCTATACATCCTTTATCCAAAGCCTTAAATTTATTGTAACATTTAAGACTCTATTATTCAAGAGATTTACTAAAAATGTGTGATATTTTTTTTAAAGTATTTTATGGTAGAAAAATTTGTCGAAATATGTTACAATTTGTATAATTGAGGTGAGACAATGAAAAATTACATTTTATATAATTCCTTGGCGGGAAACGGCAAAGGAGAATCCTTATCCCACAGTATTGAACTCAAAAACGGTGAGAATTTTTTTCTTGATTTGACAAAAATCGAAGATTACAATAACTTTTTCGAAAATATTGACAGTAAGGACCGCGTTATAATTTGCGGCGGTGACGGTACACTCAACCGTTTCATAAACGCCATAAATGACATTGGAATCGAAAACGAACTTTACATTCTTGCCACAGGCGGCGGAAATGACTTTTTAAACGATTTAAACCTTAAACCGTCAAATAAACCTCTTTTATTAAATGACTACATCAAAAATCTCCCTACTCTTTGCGTAAAGGGAGAAAGTTATCGCTTTATAAACGGCGTCGGTTATGGGGTTGACGGATATTGTTGTGAAGCGCGTGATGAAAAAAAGAAACAAAAACCTAACAAAAAGGTTAATTATACGCTCATAGCTCTTAAAGGACTTTTGTTTTATTTCAAACCCCGAAATGCAGTCGTTACAGTTGACGGAAAAGAGTATAAATACAATAACGTATGGATGGCAACCACAATGCTCGGCAGGTTTTTCGGCGGTGGTATGATGATAGCGCCTATGCAAAAGCGCGACAATGACGACGGCACACTATCCCTTATCGTGCTCCACGATTTGACGAAACTCAAAGTGCTTCGCATTTTTCTCTCGGTCTTTAAAGGAAAACACATAAAACACAAAAGCGTTGTTGCAGTGCATCAAGGACACGAAATTTCAGTTACATACGACAAACCCGCTCCCATGCAAATTGACGGCGAAACAATTTCCGATGTTCCGTCATATTCGGTAACTTCAAAGAAAAAAGCAAAGATAGAAAAATAAAAATACAAATAATATCCTTTGCATATTACACAAACGATGAGGTGTTGAGTTCGGTTTTTTTACACCTCATCCGACTTTTGCTTTGCAAATCCCACCTTCTCCTCAAGGAGAAGGCTAATGGCGCCGTCTTTTCCCCTGATGCAGAAGAAAATATTTCGCAAAAAAGGATTGACTTTTCATCCTTTAAAATATATAATAATATGGCTGTGTAATTTTGGGATTTGCTAAGTGTAAGTGAAGTAGCAGCGCGGTAATATTGCTTAATCTATTTTATTTACAAAACAAAATTTAATATCGAGATGTGGCTTGTGTTTGGTAGCTTTGTGCTTGACCGCTGCCTGTGGCAGATGAAGGGAAAGCAACAAAGTCGCCGCGGTCAAAATTTTTCAGCGCTCCAAGCGGTTAAAAAAATTTTGGGCACCGCAAGTGTAAGCTGTGTAGCAGCGCGGTAATATTGCTTAATCTATTTTATTTACAAAACAAAATTTAATATCGAGATGTGGCTCAGTTTGGTAGAGCGCTGCGTTCGGGACGCAGAGGCCGCAGGTTCGAATCCTGTCATCTCGACCATGTTGAGTGTTCATAACGGACGTGACCGTTATGAACACTCTTTTTTATGTAGTTTTCAATCTTGCGTTTGAGATTAGAAATGAACACTTGCGCAAAAAAGAAACCATCCCATGTGGATGGTTTCTTTGGCATGAGGTATGGGTATTTGTTTAGTGAGGTTTTTATCTGTTTCGTTGACTTTACTTATATTGTGTTATATAATATTAAAGATTACAAAGTAATGACAAAGAGGCGATAAAGCATGGACACTCTGCACATTGGTATCATAACTTTACTGCGAAGTGCCTTAAACAATGAAAAACTTGAACTGCCGAAATCTTTTGATTTGGAAAAGGCTTTGTATTTCATCAATATTCACCAGTTAACGGGTTTGGCTCTTCAAGGTGCCACTCTTTGCGGTATCCCCCGAAACCATCCTACTATGGCCAAAATGACTTTGACTTTTTGCCAAATTCTTAAACAAAGCAGAAATCAGATGTTGAAATTGCAGGAAGTTTTTAAAAGTTTGGATAACAACAATATTGATTATCTACCCTTCAAGGGCTCTATTATAAAATCTCTCTATCCTCGACCGGAATATCGCCTTATGGGAGATGCGGATATTCTGATTCGTCCGGAGCAATATCCTAAAATTCGCGCTATTCTTGCCGATATTGAGATGGAGTCTGTTAAAGAAACCGATTATGAGTTGGTATGGCAGCATCCGTTTTTGACGTTGGAGTTACATAAACGATTGATTGCTACCCACAATAAAGATTATCACGCCTATTATGGTGATGATTGGCCTTCCTTTTGTAAAAAAGGGTCCGGTGCTTCCCATCTTTTGCGGGAGGAGGACCATTTTATTTATTTGCTTGTGCATTTTGCTAAGCATTACCGGGAAGGGTCCATCTCTGCAAAAAACATCTGTGATTTTTGGGTATGCAAAAAAGCTTGGCCTAATATGGATGAAGCCTATATCACTATGCAGCTTAATAAATTAAATATGCTTACATTCTATAAAAATATCCAAGATTTGTTGGATGCTTGGTTTGAGGGTAAAGAATTCACAAAGGCAGCAGAGTTAATCACACAAGTTGCCTTTCAAGGTGGAATCTATAGTTATGAAGAATCTGAGATGGTCTCTTCAATGATTAAACTTGAAAAAGAGAAATCTCCTTTGAAGAGAAGTGGACGAGGTTGGTTGTTCAGAAGGCTTTTTCCGCCTGTTGAAATCATGGAATGTTCTTATCCGATTGTGAAAAAGGTGCCGCTTCTACTTCCACTATTTTGGGGTATACGACTGATTAAGATGGTGTTTTGCGAACCTGAAAGGGTGCGGTTAGGTCTTTCCAATACTAAGGATGTAGCCAATCTTAATGATGATGTACTTTCTTATTATGAAAATCAACTTCATGAAGTAGGGCTAGATTTTAATTTCGATAAATAAACTTGTTTCGAAGAATCAAAAAGGCTTCCTTTATGCATAATCTTATGGTATGTAGAAGGGAATCGGGCCTTCTAATTCGGCAACGAAGAATCAGACGCCAAATATGGCAGTTTCTTTTGTGTGACCCGGCGTATTGATTCAACAATTTTGCAAGTCGGTTTGAAACCCGCTCGTTTGCAAACAATTCTTTGTGTTTTATGGATACTCCTGTCTCAGCATAATAAAGTGAAAGCAACAAATATATGTGGCTTCCTACATTTTCGGTCGTAGCAAGCTGTGCTGCTTTGAGCCAATCTTCCTTTTGCATTTGTGCTAAAAGAAGCCGCATATCCATTATCCAACAGGTTATCACTGCCTGCGGATTGGGCTTGGTGAGCCCTCGAAAAATACGTTTGCTGATATCGAGAAAAATGTTCGCTGCATCGGGGCACAGAAAAGTAACATTTCCCTTCTTTAGTTCGGTTGTACCGCGCCAAATAGGGGATTGTTCTTCTATGGAAGAGATTACTATTTGTCGCATTACCCCCTGTCGCGCTATAGCTACAAATGGATATTCATCTACAGCGAAGCCGGCCTCTTGAGCGATGCTTACCGCTTGCTTGAAATTTTGTTGTGGAACTCCAATAAAAGTCTGCCAAAGATGTCGCTGAGGCATTGTGGGATATAGCATATAAAGTGCAGTATCTTCCATTAGCAATACAGGGATATCTGCCTCATTCATCTTGGCCCCAATGGCACATACTCCTGCTATCATGCCTGAGTTTAAGGTGTGAATATATCTTATAATTCCTCGCAGTCTAGGAATGAACTGCTCCGGCACACCTTCAAAACGGGTAATTGTCCCTGCTGTGGCGGCCATGCAAGATATCTGAGATAAAAGTGCCTCAAAATCCACAGAGGAAAACCATTCTCTCAAAGCCTCTGGGTAGATAGGCTCATTGCTATATATCTTTATGAGATTCCGAGAGGTATCATCTAATCCGCTTAGATTAAGAAGTTCTTTTTGCACTATTATTAGCTCCTTGCTTTGTTAAATCGATATCATTATATCAATTCGACAAGACATAAGCAAGAGCAATTTATTAATTGGAGAAAATAAAAATGCCTTCAAAAATTCTTTTAACCGAATACTTTCGTGCTGTGGAGCGGCATCTGGAAAAATCAGGAAAAATGCCGCCTTATCATTTCCGCGTTCGTGTCTGTGGGGAACTGATTGAACTTAGGTTTCCTACCAAGGAACTAGAGCAGACCGGAAGAAGCAGTCTTTCGGGCTTTATTACCGAAGAAGTCGGCGAACCGGACGCAGCTTTCTTTTATTGGTATGACCGCTGCGATGATTATCTACCCGCGGGGGAGGGAGCCCATTCATCTGTGTGGAAAAGCAGAGATGAAACCGGCAGCCTGATGATTGGCACAGACCGAGATGTGCTAATGGGACAGGATTTTGCCCGTAAGCGTTTTTATAGCGCTCAACCTCAACCTAAGGAAGAATGGCAGCTGGCTTGTCGCCACAGTATGGTCAACGCTTTCGCTTTCTGGGCAAAGCATTCCGATAAATTGCTACTTCATGCCGCGGCGGTAGGCAGTAATGGTGATGGTGTATTGGTGGTAGGCCGTGGTGGCCGAGGAAAATCCACCTTTGCCGTATCCTGTCTTACCGAAGGTTTAGATTTTGTATCCGATGACTATACCCTTATCACCGCCTCCGGGGAGTTGGAAGCAATGCCCCTTTACTCTTGCGTGGGAGTACGGCAAGATATGTGTGATAAGCTCCCCCAATTGGGACAACCATCGACTATGGTGTTGGGCAAGCCTTTGTTCGAAATTGCGGGGAATCGTTATTGCCCCAAATTAAAGATTAAAGCGATTATCATGCCACTGGTTGCAGGGGATACGGAGCCTTCCATTTATCCCGTTGCAAAAAATAATGCTATGGCACAGCTAATTAGCTCCACCATTTCGCAATTGGAATCCAGGCACGACACCGCTTTGATTCAAAAAATGTCCGCTCGTCTTGCCGATTTGCCGGTATATGAAATGCGGATGAGCACTGATTTAGTAAAAAATCCTGCATTCTTACGTAGGTTTATAGAAAAGGAGATTTAAAAATGTACAAACTTAATGAGGAAAAAATGTTCTATGACATGGCAGAGGGCCAAGCAATCGTTATCAATTTCACTTCTGGTATGTATTACGGCACCAGTTCTTTGGGTTCCGCAGTATTGGATGCTTTGCTTGCCGGTGCTTCAAAGGAAGCTGCTTTGGCAGCAATCAAGACTTTGCCCGACTGCCCTAGTGATATAGATGCACAGATGGATGCATTTATTCAAGCATTGCTTGAAAAGGAAGTCGTATTAGTGGATGATGTTCCCGGTAGCGATGTAGCAACAATTGATGCTTCTGCTTTAACCGATGGCTTTGCACTTACCGTAGACGAATTTACTGAGGTGCAGGATTTGATTATGGCCGACCCCGTACATGATGTGGATGTAGAACAGGGCTGGCCCATTCTCAGTGAATAATTATGCCTAGAGTATCCGTATTAATCCCCACATACAATAGCGGTCGCTTTTTAGGTGATGCTATTGAAAGCGTATTGGCGCAAACCTTCAAAGATTATGAAATCATAGTTGTGGATGACGGCTCAACCGATAATACCGCTCAAGTAGTAGCGAAATATCCACAAGTGAAGTATATTCAAAGGGAACATTGTGGCGTATCCGCCACCCGTAATGCCGCCGTAGCAGCAGCCACGGGGGAAATTGTAGCATTTTTGGATGCAGATGATTTGTGGATTAATGATAAACTTGAAAAACAGGTCGCTTATCTGGATGAGAATCCTGATTGCATGTTGGTATTTACCAAAGCGGAAAATTTCTATCACAAAGGAAGTGCTCAAGAGGGTAGCCGTGAAGAAGAACTGCACAACTCCAGTTTGGAGAGATGCATCATTACCTGTGCCATCCGCCGCAGTGTATTTGAAAAGTACGGTGTTTTTCGCACCGATTATCCCCATGGCGAAGATACTCAATTTATGTTTCGGTTAAGCATTTCAGGTTTGAGTTTGGACCACTGTTTACCCGAAGTGCTTTATAATCGAAGAATACATAGCAACAATATTTCTTTGACGCATGAATCCTCGGGGCCGGATAGGGTAATGGCCATTATGGCAGATGCCATCCGTCAGGTTAAACGAGGAAATAAGGAGTAAATTTATGCTCAAAATCGGAAAAACTTATTTGCAACGTATAGACAATCAAGTTCGCCTGTGCGCAGATATTTCTTTGAACGGAAGGGGCATAACCCTCTGGTTTGGTGTAGAGGCCGAGCGAGAAGAATATCTCTGTTTGGAACGTAGCGATGCTTTTGTGGTAACCATGCTTTCCTCCGCTATGCGGGGCGGACATTCTATCCAATGTGAAACACCGATGTCCGAGCGGTTACATTATCAGTTGGAAAACTATTTAATTCCTTCAATAAGTGCTGCCGACGAGCGTTACCATCCCATAAAAATCAATGCTCCGTTGACTGAAGAGCGTGTTTCCAATAAAGGCGGCGTAGGCACCGGTTTTTCCGGTGGGGTAGACAGTTTATATACAGTTATGACCCATGACCGCAAAAGCCAATACCCTATTACTCATCTGACGGTATTTAATGTAGGTACTTTTGACGGACCTGAGTATCGTGAAAACTATCAGGCCGCCTGTGCAGATGCGGTAGTAGTTGCAAAGGAGCTTGGATTGGAACTTATATGTCTTGATTCCAACGCCAACGAAGTGCTTCCCGAAGATTTTCTTACGGTATACAGTTTTCGACTTTTAGCCGGTGCGTTGGCTTTGCAAGGGCTATTTTCCGTTTATTTGCTCTCATCCGGTCGTTCATTTGGTGATTTTTGTATTGACCTTAGCAACACCGCTTCCTATGATTTGCTGACTATGCACTGCATTCAGACAGAAACGTTGGCAACCTATTGCACAGGCGGTGAGGTTACTCGGAGCCAAAAGTTAGAGGCACTTGCCAATTGGGAGCCGGCCCACCATTGGTTGCATCCATGTTTCAGGCAAAGGTTAAGACGTGGAAATTGCGGCGTGTGCAAAAAATGCATTCAAACCATGACTGTGCTGTATGCTCAGGGCAATTTGGAGCGTTTTGCGCAGGTCTTTGATGTGGAGGCTTACCAAAAATCTTTCTCTCAAAACATAGGGTATCTGTTGACGGTACAGGATAACTCCTTCTATGCAGAAGCGTTGAAATGCCTTCAGGAAAATGATATCCCGATTCCTCCTCAAGCCTATGAGGAGGCAGAAATACTACGCAAAAGTGGGAAGAATTTCACTAATACCAAGACCGAGCAGTTGGATGCCATGCGTGCGTTGGCTCAAAAGCTGCGAAGTTCCAAAGCCAAAGAATCATGATATGCCGATAGAAAAGCGGCAAGAGGAGAAAAACTGATGTTTAAGATAGGAACTGTTTATCGCAACCAGGAAAATGACCGTGCATATATCTGTGCTTCTGTTACCATTGAAGGAAAAGAGAACCGTGCTTGGTTTTCTGTAGAGCAGGATTACAGTCCTTACCTTACTGATGATAGGGCGGATGCGTTTGTGGTAGGGTTTCTTACCACCGCCATGCGGTTGGGCGAAGATATTGAATGCGCATCTCCAATCTCCCGCCGATTATATTATCAACTTACTACATATCTGATTCCCTCTATGGCTGCCAATATGGAAATCTATCATTCAATTAACATCCATGCCCCACTAACCGATGTGGAGCTTCCTTGTCAAAAAGCAGTGGGCACCGGCTGGACCGGTGGAGTGGATTGTATGTATACCTTGATGACTCATATCGAGGCAGAAGAGCCTTCTCGTAGACTTACGCACCTTTTGATTGCTAATGTGGGCACTTTGGAAAGTGATGACAATCAAGCGCTTTTAAACATTATGGTCGAAAAAGCAAAAAACGGTATTGCCGCAGAGATGGGGCTTGAGGTAATTGGTGTTGACTCTAATCTACAGGAGTTGCAAGATGAAAATTATCTCGCCGTGGCGGGATTTCGGCTTCCTGCGGCGGTGCTTGCGCTACAAAAATTATTTGGTGTATTTCTACATTCAGGTGCTTATGAATTCAGCCGTTTTTCCTTTGTGCAGGAAAACAGTGCATATTATGAGCTGCTTTTACTTTCTTGCTATGAAACAGATACTACCGTATTTTATTCTACAGGTAGTCAGATTTCACGCATCCAAAAATTGAAAGAATTATCAGAGTATCCTCCTGCACAAAAGTATTTACATCCTTGCATTTATGCCCATAGGGGAAACTGCGGTATATGTGGCAAATGTGTCCGTACAGAAGCGGCTTTGTATGCCCTGGGTACATTAGACCGATTTAACAAGGTTTTCGATGTGGAGGCATTTCATCAAAACATAAACGACCATTTGGCCAACATTCTTTCAAACGGCCACAGGCAACATTACGGCGAAGTTCTTGACGAAATGAAGCGGAGGGGCTTTAAAATGCCCTCGGAAGCATTGCGTATGGAGCGAATTCGTCGCCAAGCTGTAATGGCGGCAAAAAAACACTTCTTAAACACAGAAGAAAAAAGCAAGTTCAAGGGGTAATAAACTATGCTTAAAAAAATAAAGCTTACAGAATATCTCAACAAACTTACCCACCAGCGAAGAACACGATATAAACTTGAAAAACAAACAAAACTTGAAAATCGCACTCCTACAATCATCGGCAATAATTGTGTGTGTGGAATTATATATAAAGATTTGAATTTACAGTATGCTTCCCCTACAACTAATGTTTTGATTCGTCCTGATGATTTTTTGCTCTTTGCGGAAAATTTAGAATATTATTTATCTTGCGTTCCGGAAGAAACCTTCTTAGAGGGAGTTTCATATCCTGTAGGGGTTTTGAGAAACGGGGAAGAAGAAGTCCATCTTCTTTTTATGCACTATGAATCTTTTCAAGAAGCAAAGGAAAAGTGGATTCGCAGATGTGGCAGAATAGATATGAATAATCTCTATATAGTGTTTCAGTATTTGTTTTTTAGACAAAAACTCTTCTTACGCAAAAAAAGCACTTTATATAAAAGATTTAAGGCACTGCCTTATGCTAATAAGCGCCTTCTTATTAACGCATGGTTCTCTTTTGATAAAGAGATTGTTGCCATTCCAAAGGTGTTTTTTTCAAGAGAGAAAAATACATTATTATATCTCACAAGATTTAGCAAAAAAAGGCTTATAGACAAATTTGACTATGTTAGCTTTTTAAATACAAAGTAAGGAAAATATTATGTTACCATTTATATCTGTAATTATCCCGGCATATAACGCCGAAAAATATATTGCCGAGGCGGTGAATTCTGTCCGAAACCAGAATTGGCAAGGTGAAAGCGAGATTATTGTAATAGATGATGGCTCTGCCGATAAAACTGCCATCGTTGCGGAATCTTTAGATGTTCGCGTTATCCGGAAGGCTCAGGGTGGCGCCGCTTCTGCACGAAATGAAGGCTTGCGAGCCGCTAAAGGAGAACTCGTTTTGCTACTGGATGCAGACGATGTTTTAACCACGGGCGCACTAGATGCCTTGTATGCTGCAATGGAGGAAAAAGATGCCGATGTTGTGTTTGCAATGGCAGAGGATTTCATTTCAGAAGAGTTAACTCTTCAGCAAAAGGCTGAGTTAAAGCCTCGTGCCGATGCCTATTCCGGTGTTTTGCCCGGTTGCAGTTTAATCCGCCGAAATGTATTTGAAAAAATTGGTTTGTTTGATGATTCTATGGATAGCGGCGAAACGGTAGCCTGGCTATTGAAGTTGAGGGATGCGGGAATCAATACGATACAAATACCTTATATAACCTTAAAACGTAGGCTTCATCTGACCAATACAGGCCGTGTCCGTCAAAAGCAAGAGATGGCAAATTACGCAGCTTTACTGCGCAAAAGGATGATGAAAAAGTAATGAATCCACTCGTTTCTTTAATTTCGCCTGTTTATAATTCTATGCCCTATCTACAAGATTTTTTGGATTGCTTAGAAAAGCAAACCTGGCGCCCCTTACAAGTTATTCTTGTGGATGATGGGTCAGAGGATGGTTCGACTCAATGCTTACAAGAAAATCAAAAAAAATTAGAACAAGCAGGCATTCAGGTGGACTTGGTTTTTTGCACCCATCAGGGTCAGGCGGCGGCAGTTAATGCCGCCCTTCACTTAATCAAGGGGGAATATTTCACTTGGTGTGATTCTGATGATTTACTAACTCCCGACAGTGTGGAAAAAAAGGCTCTCTGGCTTATTGAAAATCCCGAAATTGGAATGGTTCGTAATAACGGCACGGTAATGGATGGGGATAAAAACATTGTTCTCTCTGAAAGCGCGCGGCCTGTTGATAAGCAATGTAAAGATATTTTTAAAGACCTGTTTTTAGATATTACCTATTGTTATGCCGGCTGTTATATGATTCGCACAGAGTTGTTTTTCTCTTGCTATCCTAATAAGCAGATACCGATTTCACCAGAAGGACAGAATCTTCAACTTCTGCTACCGCCTGCCAGCAAGACTCATTGTGGGTATATTGATGATAAGCTACATATCTATTGTCGAAGAACAAGTGGTCATTCCAGCAAAAATCGTTCTTATCAGGAAAACCTGAAAAGATTACAAAACTTTACAACTTTAAAATTAACTTTATTGGATTATTGTGATTGCGATAGTGCCTATTACGAAAAAATGGCAAAAGAACAAGAGGAAACCAGACGCAAAAATTTGCTTTTTAGTGCTGTGCAACGCGCAAGAAAGGAATTAGGAAAATGAAAATCGGAATACTTACCTTCCATAATGCAGATAGTTACGGTGCGGTTTTGCAGGCTTATGCTTTGCAGCAGACCCTTACCAAGCTTGGAGCCGATAGTGAATTTGTGCAGATTAATGTACCCGCTAAGGCTCAACCTGCTTCCGAACAGACCTCGCCGGCTGCCGCTATCTTCGCTCGTCGTATTAAAGAGGAGGGAAAGAAGCGAGAAACATTGTTTGCGGAATTTAGGAAGGAATATATGCATATTTCTAAGAGTTATCAACCCACAGATTCAATTGATAATGACTACGATAATTTTATAGCAGGCAGTGACCAAATTTGGAATTTTCGGATTCCCGGAGCCGATGCCCGCTATTTTCTTCCTTTCGCTTCAGCAAAAAAACGCCATAGTTATGCAGCGAGTTTTGGTGCTGATGCATTACCGGAAAAAGCAAAAGATTGGGCTGCGAAACAGCTTTCGTTATTTCAAAACGTTTCTGTGCGTGAAGCAAGCGGTTGCCCTATTGTAGAGGAACTGACGGGTAAAACAGCTCAGGTGTGCTTGGACCCAACCCTTTTACTAGATAAATCAGATTGGGAAGAACTTACTCCTAAAAAAGAAAATGAAGACTATGTATTGCTCTTCTTACTGAAATATGATGAAGCATTACTTAAAAAAGCTAACGAAGAGGCCGAGAGACTGGGTTTGCCTCTTAAAATTGTAACAGCTGCTTTTATGCCTCAAATCGGAATGCAGGCCTGGAATACCACAGGTGTTATTTCGTGGCTTAGTGCCATTCGCAATGCTAATTGTGTATTTACCAATTCTTTCCACGGAATGGTATTTTCTATGATTTTCGAACGCAGTTTTCATATTCAACGCTTGGGCGGTGAGTTAAGTAGCCGCAACGGTCGCTTGGAAGAAATGCTACAACGATTGCAATTAGAAGAGGCTTTCGATGGTGTTATCACTCCTAACTATTCTAAGGTGTGGAATCTGTTAGATGAGAAAAAAACTGCATCCATCGCATATTTAAGGAGAATCGCCCAAAATGACTCAATTGATTGAAAATAAATATGCCTGTTTTGGCTGTGCTGCTTGCCAAGCCGTATGTCCCCAAAATGCCATCACAATGGCTTTTGATACAGAAGGATTTCCTTATCCTAAAATTCAGGAAGACCGATGTGTGGATTGCGGACAGTGTTTGAACATATGCCCCGGAAAGCAACCTGTAAAAGGTATAAAAGGAAGGGTTTATGCCCTTCGTTGCAATGAACAGAAATTGCTACAGGCTAGTAGCTCTGGCGGCGCTTTTTCATTACTTGCCGAAGCTACCTTGCAAGATGGTGGATTGATTTGCGGTGCGGTGTATGATGAAGATTTCAATGTTTGCCATATTCTATCCGAAAATATCGGTGCTATGCGCAAATCAAAATATATCCAAAGTGATGTGGCAGGAATTTATGAACCGATTTCCACCGCTTTGAAAGAGGGAAGAAAAGTGCTCTTTACAGGGACTCCTTGCCAATGTGATGGATTGCGCCAATATTTTGGAGAAGATAATAAAAATCTAATGTTGGCGGCTCTAATCTGCAGGGGTGTGCAGTCCCCGGGACTTTGGAAAGACTATACCGCTTATTTATCCGGTAGTGGGAAATTAGAGGCCTATTGCTGTCGTGATAAGCGTGTTAAAAACGATGGACATACCGTGGCCTATCAGGTGGATGGAGAGGAAACGGCGGTTTCTATGGGCAACGACCCATTCAGTCGCCTTTATATGAAATGTCTCACTCTGCGTCCGAGTTGTTATCAATGTCCATATACCCGTCAAGATTTGCCGTTTGATTTGACCATTGGGGATTTTTGGGGTGTAGAAAAGGTGTTCCCCCAATTAGCAGATGGTATGGGCACATCTTTGGTTATCGCTCGTACTGAATTAGGGCAATCTTTACTGGAAAAGGTAAGACCGCATGCGCAACTTTTGGAATGTAGTGCTGAAGATGCCGTTCAGCCTGCACTTCAAGAGCCTGCAAAAGAAACCTTGCTTAGAAAACTCCTGTTTCGCGATTATGCACGAAAAGATGAGCAAGGTCGGTGCGATGTTCCTCTAATCTTAAAGAAATACGGAGGATAATTCTATGAAAACAAAAAAAGACGGCGTAGTGCTTAAATGGGTTTTTAAAGTATCGGGACCGGCACTTTGGTGGACTGTTTTATTTACTGTGCTACGTATTTTGCAAGGTGCTTCTTGCATTTATTATGCCTATATAATGGGGCAGGTTATCAACTGTGCTCAGTATGGTCTTAAAGATGACTTTTTTAAAAACTTATGGCTTTTTATAGGGTTAGTAATCATTACGTTGATTTTTCAAGCTTCAGGGCGCTATTTGGCGGAAAAAAGCAAAAGTATTTTGGAGAAATCATTCCGAGTGCATGCTTTTTCGGAACTGCTACAACGTGATTACGCTCGTATCAGTCGCACCCATACAGGCGAATGGATGAACCGAATCACTTCTGATTGCAATGTTGTTACTCAGGCGGTATCTACCATTGTACCTGAAGTGGCGGGAATGCTTGTGCGGATGTTAGGTGCCTTTTTTGCCTTGGTGCAGATTGTACCCAATATCTCTTTGATTCTCATTCCCAGCACCATTTTATTAGGATTATGTTCTTATTTGCTTAGGAGAAAGCTAAAGAACCTTCACGGTAAGATGCAAGAGGCTGACGGTCAATCCCGCTCTTTTATGCAAGAGCAACTCTCCAGTCTTTTGGTGGTACGTGCCTTTACACAAGAAGGTGCTACAAGTCAAAAAGCTTCAGAACGAATGGGTGAGTATGTGAAAGCAAGAATGCGCCGTTTCCATGCGGTGAATTTTTCCTATACTTGCTTATCGTTAATCCTGAACGGTGCTCAGGTTTTGGGTATCGGTATCTGCGGATGGAGTATTCTTAAAGGTACGATGAGTTACGGCACCATGTCTTCGGTACTATATTTGATAAACCTGATGGAAAACCCCCTTACCAATATTTCCGGATATCTTTCTCAGTATTATTCTATGCTCGCAAGTGCTGAACGCCTTATGGAAATTGAAGAGTATGTATCTGATATGAAAGCCGAACCGCTTTCTCAGGAGGACATTCACAGCTACTATTGCCAAGAGTTTGAATCGGTTGGTTTTACCGATGTATCTTTTGCCTATGCCGAGGACAAAGAAAATGTTGTGTTGGATAAGTTATCCATGAATATTCGCAAAGGGGAATTTGTATCCTTTACCGGAGAATCCGGTTGCGGAAAAAGCACTGCTATAAAATTACTTTTGTCGCTTTATCCTTTGGATAGCGGATGTATCTATCTGCGAGATATAAAAGGTAACGAGCAACCACTTGACGCTTCGTGGAGAAGGCTTTTTGCTTATGTGCCTCAAGGGAATCAACTTATTTCCGGTACCATTCGAGAAATGCTGACCTTTGGAGATAAAGAATTGATGAAACAGGAAGAACGCTTGCGCTCTGCCTTGGAAATTGCCTGTGCAAATTCCTTTGTTTCTGAACTTCCTGATGGCTTGGATACTGTTTTGGGCGAGCGAGGAAGCGGCTTATCCGAAGGACAGATGCAACGCCTTTCTGTAGCGCGCGCCATTTTATCTAATCGCCCGATTCTGCTCTTGGATGAAGCAACCAGTGCTTTGGACGGCCCCACAGAAGAGCAACTTTTGAAGAATCTGCGGGCTATGACCGAGCGTACGGTTTTAATCATCACCCATCGAGAAGCGGCGTTGGCGGTTTGCGATAAGCAAATTCATTTTCAAAACAACTTAGGATAAACGTATTGACTACTGAATGAAGTGTGGTATCACGGTAAGAAAAATGCAGAAATATAAGCGTGATTATCGATTTCATTAGATTTAATATCTCAAACTTGTTGAGGCCACCTGCGCTATTTTTAACACCTAACTCTTTGTTAGGTGTTATTTTTGTTTAAAAAGGCTTGACTAATTTTTTCCAAGGGTGTATAATTGGTTTGCAATAAGGGAGCTTGATGAAACTCAGGCTGAGAGGAAGTCCGAACATTTCTATGACTTCGACCTATAACCTGATGCGGATAATGCCGCCGTAGGAGAATACAAGAAAAGTATTGCCGCAGGTTTATTGCCTGCGGCTTCTTTTATTTGCACAGGGTATACTATATATTGCAAAAAACATATAAGGAGAAATGTGAAATGAAAAGAAAACAACTCTACACTATTTGCGAATGCGCTGTGCTTGTTGCATTGTCTATTGCTCTATGTTGGGTAGAAATTCAGATAGGTCCGCAGGGTGGCTCTATTGACTTTGTTATGATTCCGCTTTTCATTCTTGCATACCGAAACGGCGCGGTATACGGAATTTTGAGCGGTGCGGTATTTGGCCTTGTCAAGTGTATGGTGGCAGGAAGTCTTGGTTGGGGCTTGCCCTCAATTTTGTTCGACTATGTTCTTGCCTACGGTGCGGTTGGTGTGGCAGGCTTCTTTAAAGGAAAGGGCTGGGCTCTCGAGCTTTCAACCTTCCTCGGTTGCCTTGCGAGATTTTTAATCCACTTCTTAAGCGGTGTTACTATTTATATGATAACCGCTCCCACCGAAATAGCAGGACTCACTATTGCGAGCCCCTTTGTTTATTCGGTCGTTTATAACGGACTTTATATGCTGCCGAACACAGTTATAGCGGTAGTACTTATGTCTTTGCTTCGTTTTCCGCTTAAAAGACTTGATAAAATAGGAAAATAAATTCTAAAATTGTGTTCAAAATTTGGGGCGACCACTATATATTGGTGGTCGCCCCAAACCCTTGTAAATAAAGAAAAAAACTTTAAAAAAATTGAAAAAAACACTTGATTTTTGTGTTTTGATGTGGTAGTATCTTAAGGTACGCTATAGTATTATGCGATACTTTGGCGTAGAGTGTGACAGTTCTCGAAGCTGTCACGTCTGCTAAACAAAAATTTTCCCGATACTTTGTCTCGAAACTAGGAATACGTTTTGTATGCCTGCGTTTCATCGACTGCGTCTCGAATAAATTTTTAGTTTAACAGATGCTAAGTTTCTTCCGACGGATTTTTTATTCGGCGCAGAAGAAGGCTTTCAGCAAGGTTTAACCTTGCGAAAAATGAAGCAAAGCCGTATGAAAAATGCGGCGAGCGAAACCGTGACATTTTCGAGAACTGTCACACTACATGCTTTGATGCAGGAGGTGGCCCGTCTTGAACGGGGAAATTTCTGCGGAGTATGTCCGATTTTAAACCGGGCGAAAGAACATGGAGGCACACATTGAACTTGCGACCTTGTGTGCAACGGCGGCATCGGAGCCGCTGTCCGGAATTGTCTGTGACCCCAGCAATTGCCGGTTTTATATTGCGCCGAAAAGAAAAACACGGCGCGGTGTAAGTTTTGCCCGCCAACTATCAAAAGGAGGCGAATTTCACATGGCAGTGAAAGAAAAAATCCGAATTCGAATCAAGGGTTACGATCATGCACTTGTAGACCAGTCCGCAGAAAAGATTGTGGAAACCGCTAAACGTACAGGCGCCAGGGTATCAGGTCCCGTACCGCTACCCACCGAAAAAGAAATCGTAACAATCCTTCGTGCTGTTCACAAATATAAGGATAGCCGCGAGCAGTTCGAAATGAGGACACACAAAAGGCTCATCGATATTATCAGACCTTCAAACAAAACTGTTGAATCTTTGACAAATCTTGAGCTTCCCGCCGGTGTAGAAATCGAGATTAAACTTTAATATATAAATGTATATATTTAAGTAACCGATTATACACACAGTGGTCATGTTGGTGAAAACCAACCAATAACCTAAGGAGGAAAACAAAATGAAAAAAGGAATCGTTGGCAAAAAGCTCGGTATGACACAGCTTTTTGATGCAAACGGAAATGTCGTTCCCGTAACTGTTATTGAAGCAGGTCCCTGTGTTATCGCACAGAAGAAGACAAAGGAGAACGATGGTTATGAAGCAGTTCAAATCGGCTACGGCGAGATGAAGGCTTCTAAGGTAAACAGCCCAATGAAGGGTCACTTCGCAAAGGGTGACGTTGCTCCCAAAAAGGTACTCAGAGAGTTCCGTTTTGAAGATGTAAGCGCTATGAATGTTGGCGATATCATCAAGGCAGACGTTTTTGCTGAAGGCGACTCGGTAGACGTAAGAGGAACTTCCAAAGGTAAGGGATATGCCGGCACAATTAAGCGCTGGAACTTCGCTCGCCTTAAGGAATCTCACGGTACAGGCCCTGTTCACCGTCACGGTGGTTCACTCGGTGCTTGTTCAAGCCCCTCTCGCGTATTTAAGGGCAAGAAGATGGCAGGTCACTTAGGTAATGAACGTGTAACCGTTCAGAACTTAAGCGTAGTTAAGGTTGACGCAGAGAAGAACATCATCGCTGTTAAGGGTGCCGTTCCCGGTCCTAAGGGCGGAATCGTAGTTCTTTTCGATAGCGTTAAAGCTTAAGGGAAGGAGTGTTTGAATTATGCCTAAACTAGCAGTAGTTGATATGGCAGGCAAAGAGGTTGGAAAGATTACCTTAAGCGATGCTATATTCGGAATTAAGCCCAATGCAGTTGTTATGCACATGGCAGTTGTAAACTTCCTTGCTAACAAAAGACAGGGCACACAGTCCACTCTTACCCGTACAGAAGTTTCGGGCGGAGGCAAAAAGCCTTGGCGTCAGAAGGGTACAGGCCATGCAAGACAGGGCTCAACAAGAGCACCTCAGTGGAGACATGGTGGTATCGTTCACGCACCCAAGCCGAGAGATTATTCTTACTCTCTCAACAAGAAGGTTAAGAGATTGGCTCTCAAGTCTGCATTATCCGATAAGGTTCTTACCGGTGACATGATAGTTCTTGATGAATTAAAGCTCGAAACCTACAAAACAAGAACAGTTGTTGATTGCTTAAAGGCAATTGGCGCTAGTAAAAAGACACTTATTATACTTGAGGATAACAACGCATTTGCTGTTAAGAGTATTGCAAACATACCCGGTGCAAAGGCTGCTCAGGTTAACACCATCAACACCTATGACATTGTAAATGCTGATAGCGTTGTTATGGTAAAGGGTGCCGTAGCAAAACTTGAGGAGGTATATGCATAATGAAAGCTGCACAGGATATCATTCTCGCTCCGGTTATTACCGAAAAGAGCATGTCGGGAATTGCATCCAAGAAATATACCTTTAAGGTTGCTAAGGATGCTAATAAGATTGAAATTGCCGAGGCTGTTGAAAAGCTTTTCAAGGTTGACGTTGCTAAGGTTAACACCATCAACGTTCGCGGTCAGGCAAGAAGAATGGGTCGTTACAGTGGTTATACTTCTTCTTGGAAGAAGGCTATCGTAACACTCAAGGCTGATTCCAAGCCCATCGAGTTCTTTGACGGACTTATGTAATTATAGGTAATATATAAGAAGGTCAGAGATTTGTTGGAAATCACTTAAGATTTCCGGTGATGTATGAAGTCGTGTTAGCGGCTTCGCTAAGCCAAAATAGGAGAGTGAATTGAAATGGCTATAAAACATTACAAGCCGACTACTAACGGTCGCCGTAATATGACAACTATGGATTACTCCGGTTTGTCAAAGGTAGCACCTGAAAAGAGTTTGCTTGAGCCGATTAAGAAACATGCCGGACGTAATAGCTACGGCAGAATCACCGTTCGCCATCGTGGCGGCGGAAACCGCAGAAAGTACAGAGTTATAGATTTCAAGAGAGAGCGTTTCGGAATTCCCGCAACAGTTCTTACCCTTGAGTATGACCCGAACCGTTCTGCATTCATCGCCCTCGTTCAGTACGAGGATGGTGAGAAGCGTTACATTATCGCTCCTCAAGATTTAAAGGTTGGCGATACTGTAATTAGCGGTACCGATGTTGATATCAAACCCGGTAACGCACTTCCCCTTACCAACATCCCTGTTGGTACCTTCATCCACAACATTGAGCTTTATCCCGGTAAGGG
>JAZUMI010000115.1:0-5170 GCA_045603505.1 Acutalibacteraceae bacterium | reverse complement strand
ACTCAGAATGAGGTCGGCATTGAGGATGCAAGGAATATCGTTAAAAACGGCCTTAAGTACTATGTTGAGGTCTCCAATATGCCCACTACCGCAGAGGCAACCTCATATCTTAAGGAAAACGGCATAGTTATCGCTCCCTCTAAGGCAGTCAATGCAGGCGGCGTTGCAGTTTCGGGTCTTGAAATGTGCCAGAACTCAATGCGTTACAGCTGGACTGCTGAAGAGGTTGGTGCTAAGCTCCATCAGATTATGACTAACATCTATAAGAATTCTTGGGAAGCTGCCAAGAAGTACGGTATGGAGGGCGACCTCGTTGCAGGTGCAAACATTGCAGGCTTCGAAAAGGTTGCTGATGCTATGATAGCTCAGGGCGTTGCTTACTAATATTAGAAAAAATTAAAAGGTTGGCTTTGCCGACCTTTTTTGGTGAGATATGTATAAAAAGGTTTATGTTGAGATAACTAATGTTTGCAATAAGGCTTGCTCCTTTTGCAAGGGAACGAAAAGACCGCCTAAGTTTATGAGCGAGGATGAATTTTCATTTGTTCTCGATAAAATCAAGGGAAAAACCGAATATGTTTATTTTCATTTGATGGGTGAACCGCTTCTTCACCCACAAATAGACAAATTTATTTCTCTTGCAAAGCAAAAAGGCTTTAAGCCTGCGATTACAACTAACGGAAGCCTGCTTGCCGAAAAGGGTGAGGCATTGATTTTTGCAAAGCCATATAAAATAAGCGTTTCGCTCCATAGCTTTGAGGGTGAAGAAACGGGCGAGTTTTTCGATTATGTGAATAATTGTATTTCCTTTTGTGAAAAAGCTTCAAAAAACGGAATTTTAACAGTTTTGCGGCTTTGGAACAAGGGGTTTGATGGCGGCAAAAATGAAACCGTTTTGCGCCTTATTGAAGAAAAGTTCGGCGAGCTCGAAATGGTGAGCAAAGGCTTTAAAATTGCCGATAAGCTTTATCTTGAATTTGGCGAAAGATTTTCTTGGCCTGATATAAATATAAAGGAAATAACCAATAATATATACTGTTATGCACTTAAGGACCAGTTTGGCGTTTTGGTTGATGGAACGGTTGTGCCCTGCTGTCTTGACAGTGATGGTATAATAAATCTTGGAAATATCTTCACACAAAATATAGAGGATATTTTAAGCTCTAAAAGAGCGGAAGATATGCGATGCGGCTTTTCTCAGCGAAAGCCGAGTGAAGAGCTATGTAAAAAATGTGGCTTCGCAACACGATTTTAGGAGAATAAAATGAAGCAAAAATTTTTACTTTGTTTAAAACTTTTTATAACCTTCTTTAAAATAGGCGCGTTCACCTTTGGCGGTGGATACGCTATGATTCCACTTATCCAGCGCGAAACGGTTGAAACTAATAAGTGGATAAGTGATGAGGATATTTTAGAGGTTATCGCGATAGCCGAGTCAACCCCCGGTCCTATTGCAATAAATTCGGCAACCTTTGTAGGATTTAAGGTGTGCGGCTTTTGGGGTTCATTTTTTGCAACCCTCGGCGTTGTACTCCCTTCGTTTATTATCATTCTTGCCATATCCTTTGTGTTAGCCGAATTTCAGGATATAAAGGCAGTAAAGTATGCCTTTAACGGTATCAGAGCGGGAGTTCTCGCGCTTCTTGTCAAGGCGATTATAACAATGTTCAAAAAGGTTAAGAAGAATATAGCGGCATATATTGTTATGATTTTAAGCTTTATTCTTGCCGCATTCACTGATATCAATGTTATATTTGTTATCATCGGTTGTGCTCTTTTTGGAATTGCAACAAGCCTTCTTGCAAAAAAGGAGGGTAAAGAATGATTTTTATAAAGCTTTTTTTAACCTTCTTTAAAATAGGACTTTTCACCTTTGGCGGCGGCTACGCCATGCTTCCGTTAATTCAGGAAGAAGTGCTCTCAAATGCTTGGCTATCTGAAGAGCAGTTAATTAACTTTATTGCGGTGAGCGAATCAACTCCCGGTCCCTTTGCAATAAATATTGCCACATATATCGGTAATGTTATGGGCACAGAGCATGGAATTTTAGGCGGTATATTGGGGGCTGCTTCGGCAACACTCGGCGTTGTGCTTCCCTCCTTTATGATAATTCTTATAATTGCAAGGCTATTTGAAAAGTTTAAGGAAAATAAATTGGTAGATGGTGCAATGTCAGGGTTAAAGCCTGCCGTTGTCGGTCTTATTGGCTCGGCATTTATCTCAATGGCAAAAACGGTATTTTTCCATTCGGGATTTGCGCTAACACTTAATGTAATTCTTCTTTTTGTGCTATTCCTTGCAATGCTTGTTTTAGCGCTCAAAAAAGTCCACCCGATAATTATCATTTGCCTTTCGGCAGTAATAGGAATTATAATTGGATATTTTTTAGAATAAGCAAAACCGCTATGCAAAATGCATAGCGGTTTTATCTTTTAGGATATTTAAGACCTTTTTCTATATCTAACATATAATCTGCCGAAACTTTAAAAAACTCACATATACGCTTTATATCTTCAAGACTTGGCTCGGTTTTGCCCATTTCAATATAGGAAATTTTGCGTTGAGTGATACCACAATTTAGCCCGAGTTCTGTTTGGGTTAGCTTGGGTTCGAAATCTTCTCGTAGTTCTTTTAGTTTTTCACCGAATTTCATAAAATCAACTCCAATGAGTAGATTTTAGCATAGATAAAAACTAACTATTGACATTTAGACAAAAATAGTCTAAAATAGACGAAGGTTACCACATTACACAAAAAACCGCCTTGCATCGAAAACGGTGCAGGGCAGTTTATCTTTATATAACATGTGAAAGCACAGAAGGTGAAACAAGTCTGCCCCAAGTTCTATAATATTCGCAAGGGAGGATATCCTCTTCGAGTTCATCAATTTTTGAAAGTTTTCCATCGCAAAAATCAATAAGCCTTTGTTTGCAGGATTCAAGTCTACCTACAAGTCCGCCAAGTCGCATATCCTGAATTTCAAATCCGAAGGGTTTGTTTTCCCACATCCAAAAGTCTTCATAAACCTTATGGAAAACCTTAATTTTTTCTATTGATTCGGTGTAGTCATTAAGTGCTAACGCTTTTAAAGACTCCTTATCGCCTAAGCGGTAGATACTTCTTGTCTTAACTCCAAGCTCACTCTTAACCGATAGCACATCACAAAGGGCAACGGAGTAATCAAAAATTCTCTTATAATCTTCGGGAGCATTTACCTTTTCAAGCTTTTCCTTTAAAGCCTTATAATATTCGTTTGTACCCTCTTCAACCTTAAAATCATAAATACCCATAAAGGCATCATCATAAAGAAGATATTTATGAGCGGAGTTAGTGCCTTCTCTTTCTTCACCGTTAACACTATCAAGCAGCATAAAGTCATCAAAGGAAATGCCTGTGAATTGTTCGAATTTTGCCTTTATATCGGCTTCATCCTCGTTGCCCTTAGCAAGTTCACTTGTATAGAAAAGTGCGGGGAGAACTGCAAAGCGAGAGCATTCGTTTCCGTCATCGCCCCAAATGGTTAAGAGTATATCATTAACACCGCTTTCCTTACAACCTTTAAGTGCTGCAATAGTGGTATCAATACTGAACTTATTATCGGGAGCAAAGCCTTTCCAGGTCCAAGCACCACCTGCAAAAATAACGGGGCGGTCAAAAGCCTTATTAACGGCGAGCATTCTCTTATAACGTTCAACATCGGTGCTGTAATAATCCCAATAAACGAGAGAAACATTCTCGGGGAGAGCCGCTTTCTTTCTAATTTCCTCTAAATTATCAGCGGCATAGTAGTCATCGCTATCGAGTGCCAATTTGCAGAACATGTCGCTCCAAATCATCGGCTCAAAACCGTATTTATTTGCAATTTCGCAAACCTTGTGAAGATGCTTGTTTATTAAATCGAAGCGGTTTGTATATCCATGTTCGGATAGATATTTACCGAGTCCAACACGATATGCTTCATCCATACCGATATGAATTTTTCGTGTCTTAAAGCATTCAGCGAGTGTTGCGAAAATATCCTCTAAAAGCTTGTGTGTGTTTTCATTATCGATGAGAAGAATATCATCGCAGTCGAGAATTTTATTATAGGAATCCCACCACTTAAAAATGCAGTTTAGGTGGGCAAGTGTTTGAATGCAGGGAATAAGCTCAATACCCCTTTCCTCACAGTATGCATCAAGCTCTTTCATTTCTTCCTTTGTGTATCTTCCGCGAAGATGACCAAAGAATGGTTGATTATCAACCTCAAAGGTGTCCTCGGTATAGAGCATAATGGTATTATATCCCATTGCTGATAGTAAATCGGCATATTTTTTAACTGTTTCCACCTTCATAACACCGTTTCGAGAACAGTCAATCATAGCACCGAGCATATTTTTATTTTGCATTTAATTCACCTTAATCCTTATTGAAATCTTCGAGGATAAGTCCCTCATTTTTATCGAGTGCCCAACCGATATTCCACTCGCTTGTGAAAATGAGAATGTTGTTGCCCTTAAAGTCCTGCACCCACTTTGTATCTGAAGTGAGGTTAAGGCTTTTAACATCAATATCCTTATTTCTTATCCAGCGGATATATTGATAAGGAAGATTATTTCTTATAACCTCAACATTATATTCATTTTTAAGGCGATATTCGAGCACCTCAAACTGAAGAACACCAACAACGCCCACAATAACTCTTTCCATACCCGAGTTAGGCTCGTGGAAAATTTGGATAGCGCCCTCTTGAGCAATTTGTTCAACACCCTTAACGAACTGCTTTCTCTTTAGTGAGTCCTTCTGTTCAATCATAGCAAAATGTTCGGGTGCGAAGGTGGGAATGCCCTCAAATTCAACCTGATTTTTTTGGGTGCATATAGTATCGCCGATTGAGAAAATACCGGGGTCGAAAACGCCGATTATATCGCCTGCATAAGCCTCGTTTATAACCTGTCTTTCCTCTGCCATCATTTGTTGCGGCTGAGAAAGGCGCATACTTTTTTTGCCCTGCAAATGATAGTATTCTTGATTTCTTTCAAACTTGCCGGAGCAAATTCTCATAAAGGTAATTCTATCCCTATGAGCCTTATTCATATTAGCCTGAATTTTGAAAACGAATGCCGAGAAGTTTTCATCAAAGGGAGAAACTTCGGTGCCATTAGCCGATTTACGAGGAAGGGGAGAGGTG
>JAZUMI010000114.1:0-1506 GCA_045603505.1 Acutalibacteraceae bacterium | reverse complement strand
ATGTTGATCTTGAAAAATTGATGGTATATTTATATTGTTCCCTTTGTTTTTTATCGTTTGAAATCCATTTGCAGTTTTTTTCAAAAATATAATAATCAAATTTATCATTGATTCCAACAGAGTCCACCGCAGACAAAAAGCTACCCGGGGTTAATACACCCTCGCTTTCTGAATTTAGGCGTGATAGTACTTCCGCACCTATTATTTTCTTTGTTTTTGCATCTAAAACAGGTTGATATTCAAGGAAGAAACGATTATTATCAATTTCTTTTTCTATATTATTTTCTATTTTTATCTTTTTTTCAAGCGCTTTTCCGCCGGACACATTCCACTCAGCGTATGGAACATTTTCATTCTTCGCAAGCAAATATGCCTGTTTGGCACGGCCTATTGCATCATCAAACGACACTTGTGTGCCAAACGCAAAATATACACCGATTCTGACGTCAATAATATTCAGCGCACCGTGTTTTAAGAGACATTTGCTTAGCTCACCAAAACAATTTTCGATTTTTTTGCGTGCAGTTTCGATATTCCATTTTGAAAGAACAACGAAGTTTTTTTCTCCATATATAGCTATATTACTGTCATCACTGTTTGAAAAAGCTTCCAGCAAGACTCCCTTTATTTCAGAAAAAACATTCATGGTTTGATGTGCCGAATATAGACTTCTGAAATTATCCAGGGAAACTTTAGCATAGAAAACACACCTGTCTTCGCGTAATTTCCCTGATTTTTCAAAGCTGGCTTCTAATTTACTTATATTGATAAACGCCTTTTCTTCACTGCCGGCAGCAGTTTTTGCTCCTCTTATGGCAAAATAAATACCAATAGTGATAAGAACAATAAAGCAGAAAACCAATATGGTTATGATGATGTATGGGTATTCAAATAGTTGCATTCTTATGGCTCCTATACTTTTTATTTTGAAAAAGTCGGAAATTCCAAGGTTCCACCGGTTTTCTTAAGTCCTATTTTTTCAGCACTTTCAATGCACCTGTGTCCGTCTGCTCGAGCTCTTTTTTTACGCTCGGGGATTTCCGCTGCAAGATATGGTATTCCAAACGAAAGCATCGCCTTTATCAGCTTAGTCTTTGCAATACCTTTCCTTTTGTATTCTGCCAGAATTTCAAACATGGCATAGTTTAAAGCATCGTTATTAAATGCTTTCGTTTTGCGATTAACGGCCTTTAGCCATTTGTAAAAATCCAAAAACTTATTGATGTCTGTATTTTCTCTGAAATAAATTCCTCTGATATAAAACTCCTCTTGATTGCTGTTCATAGTTTCAAGAAGTGCTCCATAATATTTTTTTTGAATTGCAATGACTTCTTTGTGCTGTTTCTCTAAGGTTGTTTCGGTAATTTGTTTATCATGAAGTCTGTATATCATAAGATATTCAGGCATAATCTCCACATCATATCCTGCCATAACAAACCTTGTCCAAAGCTCCATATCTTCGGTACAGGTAAAGTTTTTATCATACAAAAGACTTCTGATTGCATC
>JAZUMI010000113.1:0-19267 GCA_045603505.1 Acutalibacteraceae bacterium | reverse complement strand
GCGCCTGCGATGAGGCGGTTTTAAAGCGACTTAACAGCGAAGAAAAGAAACTATATTCTACTGCACTTCTCTCGTGCGCCACAAAGCAAAAGTTAGTTAGCGTTTGTCCACTTGCTTTTGGCGAGATAGGGCTAAAGGCGAGAATTAAATCGGTGTTAAACTACAAAAAACCTGCATTTTGGGTTATACTCTTTGCGGTTATTATAAGCATTATTGCTTGTGCCTGCCTACTTACTGACCCGACTTCTAAATTATCAGATTTAGACCTTGCTTACACACTTGACAATGCGAAAAGCATTGAGTGGCTTTTGGGAAATAATCATTCCTACACCGAAGACAATAATAACATTGCTGAGATTTGCAATATTCTAAAAAAGGTTAAAATCACTAAAAACCCGATAACCTACAATAGAAGTGAGGACAGAGAAAAAAGCAACACCATTACTTTTGATGAAAATATTCATTTGCATTTTAATTCCGATTTTAGTGAGGTTTGGGTGGATAACGGTGTTAAGCCTTCGCTTACACACGCAGTTAAAAATCCTGAAATTTTGCTTCAAAAATTCGCGGAGGATATTATCAACACTTCGGGTAGTGAAATTGACGGTGTTTCAATCCAAATAACCGAATTAAATCTTACTGCCGAAAAGCCATATATTATGGTTACATTTACGCGCAAAAACTCTCGACTCAAAATATCCTATGGTGAGCCGTTTAATCTTTACTACTTCAAAGATAACGAATGGATAGACACCGCTGTTACCGAAAAAGTATTTTCTTTAATTGCTTATACTCCAACCGAAGCAAATCTCACATTTTCGCACAAATATCCCCTTTCGCTTCACGATTTATCAAAGCAAGGCAGATATAAATTTGAAACCACCGTTCATAAAGAAAATGATAGTAAAGAATATAAGCTATGGGCGGAATTTGAATTAAAAGAGGGCTATGAAACCTCAACCGTTAGAACATTTTCACCAAACACCTGCTATTATGAGAGCGGACTTTATGACCCCGCTTACCCGCCAAAAGACCGAAGTTTTAAATTTATAAACGATACTATGCTTTTTGAATTCAGTCGAGGAGATAACTATTGGAAGCCGCTCGGCAGCGTTAGTGAATACACATTAACGAAGGAAAATTTCGATTATATATTTGAATTGAAATGGCAGTCAGTAAAATGGTCTCCCCAAGCCTTACGCGAGAGCGCTAAAAAGATTTATAAAATCGACCCACAAGAAGGGAATTGGTATTACATTTTAATTGAAGGCGAACACGGTTACTATCTTGGAGAATTTACTAAACTCGGCTGTATGTGGTTTTACTCGCTTGATGATGTTAATGTAAACCCCTCATTTACCGCTACCATTCTTGAGATAAACGAGCAAACCATTCTCGTTTCGCCAAACAAGGATAGTGCTGAAGCGAAATCCTACGATAAGATTTTAGTTAATGCCGATATATTAAGCACCAAGCTTGATGCCGCTTTTAAGGTTGGTGATAATATCAGAATTGTTTATAACGGAACTGTTCTTGAATCCTATCTACCTGTAATCAACACTATTTTCAACATTACTAAAACTGAATAAATAAAAAAATTCGATGCTCTCGCATCGAATTTTTTTACTCTATATCAAGCGCTTCGTAAATCAAATCTCTTGTTTCGGGGAAGATGTTTCTCCAAGCGTAAGTGCAGTTTTCAACATTTTGCATATAGATAACTGCGATACGGTTTTCAGTATCAACAAGGCCATAGCCACCTGTCATAGCATCCCAGGCAAATTCACCTATTGGTGTTCGAGCTCCATAGCCCTTATCGATAAGGGTGCGAACGCCGAGGCCATAGCTATAACCGATTTTTAAGTGACTCGCAATAAAGTTGCCCTGCATAAGAACATTAAGTTGAGGTGTTTTGATTTTTTCAATACTCTCTTCACTTAAAACTCGGTAACCATTTTTACCAACGCCGCCATTACTGAGTGCATCAACAAGGAGAATATAATCATCGCAGTTCGAATAAAGGCCACCGCCGCCACTTTCCATTTTTCTGCCCCAGTTGCCTGTCCCTTTATTTTCAATAGGTATCTCTTTTTGATTTGCCGAATCATATGAATAATAAGCACTTATGTTTTCTTGAACATAAGGGTTTTCAAAATCAAAGGTGGTATGCTTCATACCAAGCGGGTCCATTATATTTTTCTTCAGGTATTCGCCATAGCTCATACCCGTTTTAACCTCGATTACCGCCGCCAAAACATCGTGGCTTCTGCCATACTTCCAACGTTCTCCCGGATTAAAATTAAGTGGCTCTTTTGCAAGGGCTGTTATTATTTCAAGTGTTGAGGCATCGGGATTTTGCTTTAATAACTCATTAACTGAAGGCATAGCATCGTAACCGAGTCCACTTGTCATAGTGATAAGATGATAAAGAGTTATGGGTGTTGTTGCTTTCTCAGTGCCATTACGAGTTTTGTAATACATCTCTTTATAAGCAGGAATATAGTCGGACAATTTATCTTCAAGAGATATCTCTCCCCTTTCTACAAGCTGCATAATAGATACAACAAGGAAAAGCTTTGAATTCGAAAATATGTTATACATATCGGTAGGTTTTGCCGCTTCTTTGAGTTCATAATCACGGTGACCTACAGTTTTTCTATATATTTGCTCATGATTTTTAAAGACAAGGATATCACCCGCGGGAACTCCGTGACTTGCAAGTTCATCCATATATTTATCTAATTTTTCAAAATTCATATTCTCGCCTCAAAAAAATAATTTATATGGTCATTATATAGCACTCTTAATATAAAAGCAAGAAAATTCCGCAATAAAAATTGCGGAATTTTAATGTTATAATTTTTCTATTGTTTCCATTAAATAATCGGAAAATTCTTTGCAAGTTGCACCATCCTCGTAGCCTGTTACAACCAAACGTTTTTCTTCCTCGGTGCATATTGTTATTGCTTTTCCTAAAAGATTTGCCTTATCAATAAAGCCTATATGACGAAGAAGCATTTCTGCCGCTTTAAAAAGGCTTGTTGGGTTAGCATAATTTCCGAGTCCTGCCTCTATCATTCGGGGAGCCGAGCCGTGAATTGCCTCAAACATAGCATATTTATCGCCGATATTCGCACTTCCTGCAGTTCCAACACCGCCCTGAATTTGAGCCGCTTCATCGGTGATAATATCTCCGTAAAGATTAGGAAGCAAAAAAACCTCAAAATCACTTCTTATTCTTTCATTAACAAGGTTGGCGGTCATAATATCGATATACCATTCCTCCGCCTCAATTCCCTCATATTCCTTTGCTATTCTATGGCAAATCTCCGAGAACTTACCATCGGTTTTCTTCATTATGTTGGCTTTGGTTACAATGGCAACCTTTTTCTTTCCGTTTGCCTTTGCATACTCGAATGCGCTTCTTGCAATTCTCTCGGTTCCTGCATTTGTGGTAACCTTAAAATCGAAGGCGAGAGTATCAGGGATTTCGACACCTCGACTACCGAGAACATACTCGCCCTCGGTGTTCTCGCGGAAAAATGTCCAATCAATATTCTCTTCGGGGATACAAACGGGGCGAACATTTGCATATAAATCGAGTTCTCTTCTCATAGCAACGTTTGCGCTCTCGAGCGTTCCACCCTTTAGCGTGGTTGTGGGGCCTTTGAGAATAACGTTACAAGCCTTGATTTCGGCAAGAACATCATCGGGAATTGCCTTGTTTTTCGCAATTCTGTTTTCGATGGTCAGTCCCTCAATGGTGCGTAGCTCAACTTTTCCGCTTGCCACCTCATCCTTTAAGATAAATCTTAAAAGTCGCTCGGCCTCAGTAGAGATTATGGGGCCTATTCCGTCACCACCGCAAATACCGATTACAATTTTTGAAAGTTTGCTAAAATCGGTGGCTCCGCTCTCCCTTTCCATTCTTTGTTGACGGGCAATTTGCTCGGTTAGAAGAGTTCTAAACCGCTCTACTGCGCTATCTATATATTTTTCCATTCTATTCACCCTTTGTGTAAAGAAGCAGACTTCCTGCCTTCAATATATCCTTTTGTCTTTCGGTGAAGTTGCAAACAAGTGTGAAGCTTTCACCGGTTGTTTCATTCTCTAAAATAATCTCGCCGCTATCCATTCCGCTATAAATATTCTTCATAGTGAGTTTATCGCCTTGATTGATTTTATCGTAATCATCGGCATTCTTAAAAGTAAGCGGCATAATTCCTGCGTTGATAAGATTTGCAATATGAATTCTTGCAAAGCTCTTGGTGATTACCGCACGAACGCCTAAATACATAGGAACAAGAGCGGCATGTTCTCTTGAAGAGCCTTGTCCATAGTTAGAACCGCCAACGATAATGCTTTGTCCTAAAGCCTTTGCGCGTTCGGGGAAGGTTTTATCGCAAACGCCGAAGCAGAACTGCGAAAGGTGCGGAATATTTGAACGATAGGGCAAAATCTTTGCGCCTGCAGACATAATATGGTCGGATGTGATATTATCGCCAACCTTAAGCACGAGTTCGGCTGAAAGGGTATCCTCTTGCGGCTTTGCCTCGGGGAAAGGTTTGATATTTGGTCCGCGAAGTATTTCAACACTCTCGGCAACCGATTCAGGTGCGGGTGGGATAACTGCACTATCATCAATCTTGAAGTTTTCGGGCATCTTAATTTCGGGCATAGTGCCGAGTAATCTCGGGTCGGTAATTTCGCCTGTCAGAGCCGCCGCAACTGCAACCTCGGGGGAAACAAGATAAACCTGACCGTCGGCAGTTCCGCTTCTTCCCTCAAAGTTTCTATTAAATGTACGCAAAGAAACACCTGCACTATTAGGCGAGAAGCCCATACCGATACAAGGACCGCAAGCGCACTCAAGAAGTCTTGCGCCCGATGCGATTATATCGGTTAGAGCACCACAGTCGGCAAGCATTGAAAGCACCTGCTTTGAGCCGGGCGAAATTGAAAGGCTAACACTATTCTTAATGGTTTTACCCTTAAGAAGTGCTGCAACCTTTAGCATATCCATAAGAGATGAATTAGTGCAAGAGCCGATGCAAACCTGGTCTACCTTTGTTCCCTTTAGGGACTCAACTGTTACAACATTATCTGGGCTATGCGGACAAGCAATAAGTGGTTTTAATTCCGAAAGATTTATATCGATTATTCTATCATATTCGGCATCCTCATCGCTCTCGAGCGGAATATAATCCTGCTCTCTTCCCTGTGCCTTTAAAAACTCACGGGTTGTTTCATCGGAGGGGAAAATCGAGGTTGTGGCACCAAGCTCAGTTCCCATATTTGTTATGGTTGCACGTTCGGGCACCGAAAGGGTTTTAACGCCCTCGCCGCCCCACTCGATTATAGCGCCAACGCCGCCCTTAACCGAGAGAATGCGAAGTATTTCAAGGCTAACATCCTTTGCACTTACAAAGGGATTTAATTTACCCGTTAAATTAACCTTATACATTTTAGGCATTGTGATATAGTATGCACCGCCGCCCATAGCAACCGCAACATCAAGACCGCCTGCACCCATAGCAAGCATACCGATACCGCCGCCTGTTGGTGTGTGGCTATCCGAGCCGATAAGGGTTTTTCCCGGTTTGCCGAAGCGCTCAAGGTGCACCTGATGGCAAATTCCGTTGCCGGGGCGAGAAAAATAAATTCCGTGCTTTTCGCAAACCGACTGAATATATCTATGGTCATCGGCATTTTCGAAGCCTGACTGAAGTGTGTTATGGTCGATATAAGCAACGCTTTTTTCGGTTTTAACCCTTTTAAGACCCATTGTTTCAAACTCTAGGTATGCCATTGTTCCTGTTGCATCCTGAGTTAAGGTTTGGTCTATTTTAAGTGCGATTTCACTTCCAACGGTCATATCTCCGCTAATCAAATGATTTTTTATAATTTTTTGTGCTATTGTATAACCCATTTTTATTTCCTTCCTTTGATACATTTATAGGCATTTTCAATGTGTTCGAGCGTATATTTTTCGGCATCATTTCGATTTTTAGCCACTATAGCCTCATATATTTTTCTATGCTCAGCAACCGAAGCTCCTGCTCTACCTGTGCTTTGAACTGCTATTTTACGGTACTTTTGTATTTTCTTATGGAGAGGAACTAAAATATCGTTAAAAACTGTGCTACCACTCATTTTATAAATAATATAGTGGAAACGGTTGTCCATTTGTTTTATTTGTTCGGCATCGCTCTTATTTACATAGAACTCCTGAAGTTCGAGTGCTTCTTTAAGCTTTGCTAAATCTTCCTCGGTGCAGTTTTCTGCTGCAATGCCTGCCGCTAAGGTTTCAAGTTGGCGGCGGATGGTAAAGATATCGTCAACATCCTTTTCGCTGATACCTATAACCACCGAACCTTTGCCCGATTCCTCAATTATATGCTCTTGTCCGAGTCGGCGAAGAGCCTCTCTTATAGGTGTTCTGCTAACACCAAGTTCGGCAGAAAGTCTTGACTCGGTTAAAATATCTCCCCTACTATACTTGCCACTTAAAATATCTGTTTCGAGATGTTCAAAAACCTGGTCGGCAAGGGAAATTGTCTTATGTTCTATCATTACTTATCTCCTTATTTTTTATCCTTTTTGAACCTATCACCCGAAAGCTCGACGATTTTATCCTCAAGCTCCTGTGTGCAAAGAGGTGTTTGTCTACCCTCTTCATATTCGGCATCTATCCAACCTTTAAGACTAAGTACTAAAACATCGTTTTTTGCAATAGCCTTATCCCCACTTAAGCGATAATGCTGATTTATCCAATAAGCAATACCCGCAAGACCTGATGTTTTACTAACCGTTACTGATGCGGGGCGGTTGAGAATTTTTTCTGTATTGAAAATATTATATATTTCCTCGTCTTTAAGAAGTCCGTCTGCGTGGATACCCGCCCTCGTAACATTAAAGTTTTCGCCAACAAATGGTGTCATAGGTGGAATTGTGTATCCCATATTATTCTTAAAGTATTCAGCAATTTCGGTTATTGCAGTGGTATCCATACCATCGAGTGAGCCTCGAAGGGAAGCATACTCCATAACCATTGCCTCAAGAGGAACATTTCCTGTTCTCTCTCCTATACCGAGCATTGAGCAGTTAACTGCCGATGCGCCGTAAAGCCAAGCAGTAGAAGCATTTGAAACCGCCTTATAGAAGTCGTTATGGCCGTGCCATTCGAGCATCTCGCTTGGAACATCTGAATAGTGCTGTAAACCATAGATTATACCCGGAACACTTCGTGGAAGTGCTACCTCAGGATAGGGAACACCATAACCCATAGTGTCACAAGCACGGATTCTAACCGGAATACCCGCATCTCTTGACATCTTCATAAGTTCATTAACAAAAGGCACAACAAAACCATAAAAATCGGCCCTTGTTATATCTTCGAGGTGACATCTTGGCATAACACCTGCCTCAAAAGCCTCGCCAACTGCTGCAAGATAGCCATCCATAGCCTGTTTTCTTGTCTTTTTGAGTTTCTTAAAAATATGATAGTCACTACAAGAAACCAAAATTCCTGTTTCTCTTATACCTAAATCTTTTACAAGTTTAAAGTCTTCCTTAGTTGCTCTAATCCATGTGGTAATTTCGGGGAATTTGAGTCCCAATTCCTGACAACGTGCAATAGCCTCTCTATCCTTTTTGCTGTAAACAAAAAATTCTGTTTGACGAATAATTCCATAGGGGCCCGAAAGGCGTGACATAAGTTTAAACAAATCAACTATCTGCTCTACCGTGTATGGCTCAACCGACTGTTGACCATCACGGAAAGAAGTATCGGTAATCCATATATCCTGTGGCATACCCATCGGCACTCTTCTGTGGTTAAATGCAATTTTCGGTACGTCTGTATATGTATAAAAATCGCGATATAAATTTGGGTCCTCAATATCCTGCAAGGAATATTTATAGGTATCCTGTTCAAGTAAATTAGTTTTGTTTGATAATTCCAGCATTTTTATCTCCTCGATACACGTATAATTGTATACAATTATACTCGTTTTTATGTTTTTGTCAATACAATAACACAACTTATTGAATATTTTTTATATATAATATATACTACATAATAGTAAACAGCATGAGCATCTCGCGGATAGTTTCATAAATATCTGTTGCTTCGGCTATTGGAAGAGGATTTTCTCCCATTCCTATTTCGACCGTGAAACCGGGTTTTTTAAACTCCTCAATAAACCAATCTTTAAAACCACCTCCAACTGCAAGACCTGTGGGATAATCAAGGGCATAACCGCTTGAGGTTGCCATTATTTCTGCCATTTGGCGAGAACGGTATGGGTTTTTCTCCCCATAACTCCAATAGATAACTTCGCCTTGAGAATGTAGCGCTAAAACCTGTCTTATTCTAATTGTTCGGCAAAGTTCTGTAAGTGCTATGGTTTCGGGCTCGCTTTCGGGTTTTGAGCCACCGTATCGTGTTTTTGCAGGTCCGCAAATTCCGTTTTTCAGTTCTTGCGTTTTAAGTTCTTTCCAGCCCGCCGAAAAGTTATGGTTTATATCAACACCCCGAAGATTTGCATTCCAATGCTCAAAATCTCCGCCGCAAATCTTGTTAATTTTATCGGCAAAACCGCCACAGGCACTCTTGCCCTTTAGCGATATTTCGCACCCATCGGGGTTAACGCACGGCACCACTATAACACCTCTGCCAAAAAGGGCTTTTCGCACATTTATTTCGGCTATTTCCTTATGATTAATAATAGCATTACTTAGTTCCTCTAAGAACATCAGCGAAACAAGGGAAGTTATCCTTTCACTTCCGTGAAATGCAGCGCAAATAAGCGAATATTCCTTGGCGTTTCCTATTTGGAGCGCGGGTATTTCCCTTCCCGCGCAACTTGTTCCTATTGTGTATTTCTTAATAATTGGATATCTGCGCACAAGCTCATCTATTGCTCTTTTTCGCGTTATATAATCATACTCGCGAGCCGAAAAAATTTTATCCATCATTTTTCACTCCATAAAACATTCTATATAATAATTATATTTTGAAAGGACAAAATTAATGAATTTAAAAGAGAAACAAATAAACAAAGAATATATTTATAAAGGCAAAATAATAAACCTGCGCCGTGATACCGCGCTTCTTCCAAACGGAAGCGCGGCAATACGTGAAGTGGTTGAACATCCGGGCGGTGTTTGTGTTGCAGCGCTTACAGAAGAAAACGAAATTCTTTTTGTTAAGCAATACCGCTATCCTTACTTTGAAGAACTGCTCGAAATTCCTGCAGGCAAGCGTGATGGTAAGGATGAAGACCCCCTTGAATGCGGTAAGCGAGAACTTAAAGAGGAAACGGGCGCTACCGCTAAAAACTATACTTTTTTGGGTAAACTCTATCCAACTCCCGGGTACATAGATGAAGTTATATTTATGTATGCCGCAACGGGTCTTTCTTTCGGAGAACAGGACCTTGATGAAGATGAATTTTTATCCGTTTATAAAATACCGTTCGAAAAGGCGGTAGATATGGTTTTATCGGGCGAAATAAAAGATGCCAAAACCCAAACGGCAATTTTAAAATTAAAGTTAATGCTTGATAATGGGATAATAAAATAACAAAAATCTCGGTGAAAATTCACCGAGATTTTTTACTCTTATCTAGGACCTAATACCACAGAGGATTCGCCTGTAACAATATCTTTATTTGCAAGATACTTTCTTATCATTGCAAGGTCTATTGTATCGATAGTGCCATCGCTGTTGGCATCTGCGCCGGGCTTAATATCAACATCGCACTCGCCTGTTACAGGGTCCCTATCTGCAAGATATTTTCTTATCATTGCAAGGTCTACTGTATCAACTGTTCCATCGCCGCTTACATCACCAAAAATAAGTTGGTTAACATTGATTTTTGCAGAAACTGTAGACATCTCAACTCTTTCAAAATCACTATTACTTGCATCAAAGAACTTAACTCCAATATCATATTCACCTACAGGTAAGCCCTCTTTAACCTTAAATGTTAATGTGGCTATACTACCGTTTTGGGTGTGATTTTCAGTGCCATCCCAAACAACCGATTTTTCTACCATCATATTCATTGAATCAATTTTGTTTTCAATGCTTACTAATTCAAACTGTTCAACATTGTAATCAAAACCAAGGTTGAGTGCAGAGAAACCGAAATTTTTATCAATTGTTAAATCAACAGTAAATAGCGAGTCTGTATATGCCGTTATGCTTTCAAGTGTAAGAGTTGTTAAAACCCTTTTTTCGCCGCACATGTTACAATCGGCATCATTTTCGTTATCATAGGTGTGTTCGCCTATTGCATCAATAATTGTATCTTCATTTTGTGTAGCATGACAAACTGTACATTCTTCATACTTAACACCTGTATTAATACAATCACTCTCTTTATCTATTACCCATTCGAATGTGTGGGTTATTTCTCTTTCTGCCTCACATTCATTACAAACTTTATCACAAGCATTATCATAGCTATGACTCGTAACAACTCGAGTTTTACCACATTCATTACAAATGCTATCACAGGTTGTATCATATACATGCTCGGCTTCTCTACCCATTCCGCATATATCACAAGTTGTATCACAACCATTTGTAAATACGTGTGGTTCAACACCTCTTAAAGCACCACAAATATTACAAGATTTATCACATGCATTCTCGTAAACGTGGTTCTCAACTTCACGAACCTGACCGCACGAATTACAAACCTTATCACAAGCATTATCGTAGGTGTGGTTAGCAGTTTTAATGGTACGCGATTCACTTGTTTTACTTGCATAATGCGTTTCGTTTTCTGCAATACGCTGATAGAATGTGTATGAATTTGCGGCTTCTAAATTAGTAAATACGTTAGAATCTTGCCAATTTACACCATCCATACTATATTCATAACCTTCAATCGCTTCAAGTGTTACCGAATTATCGGTTGCATTTTCAAGCACAGGTTTCAAAGCAGTTTCTTCATTAACCTCTTTACGCGCAGTATAAATCTGACCTATAATTACCTTTAAATCTTTAAACACCGCCGAGGTTGAAGTTTCTTCTACAGTACTGCATGAAGTAAGACCAGCATATAATTTATTGTTAAATTTAATTTTAAGCGATGCTAAACGCACATATTCCCCATCGCCAATTTTATAATAGCAGTAGAAAACGCCTTCAATAACTTCCACTTTTAAGGTAATCGGGAAATCAAAGTTTTCAATAGTTGACCTTATAACCGCAGAAGAACTACCGTCATAACCTCGGTATACAACACAAACTTCGTTTTCTCTAACCTGTAGATAAACATTAGAGCTATCATTTTCTAGGCTTGAGCGAATCATAATTCCATGTTGTGAATTTGATGTATCAAACGTAGCGCTATCAAGCGTTGCTTCAAATACAAACTTATCCTCATCGGTGGAATTATAATCATATTCCTTATAAGCAAAGGAAAGACTATCTTCATTAAACCAAGCCGCATACGAGTTAGAAGTAATAGAATATTTATTATCTTCGGTTACAAATTGCGTAGTAGGTTTCCAACCATAATTAGAACTTTCGATGTTTTCTAAAATAAGTTCAGGGTTATTTTCAACAAAATTTTCACGCTCACTTTCAAGTTTTTTGAACGCTAAATTTATAGTTTCAAAACTTTCATCCTTATTATCAATTTGTTCCCACTGCAATTTAGAACCTGTAAAATAAATATAGCTTAGATTACTGCAGTTTTTAAAGGCATCTGTTCCAATAGTGGTAATGCTTTCGGGGAGAGTTAATATTTTTGGTTTAACACAGCCTTCAAATGCATTGTTTCCGATAGAAGTAACAGTGCTTGGAATTATAAAATCAGTGATATCGGCACAACCATCAAATGCGGCATCGCCAATTTTTGTTACAGGGTAACCTTCCACTGTTGAAGGAATTTTCATTCCTCCCGAATATGCTTCATCGCAATCGGTTATTGTAACCTCTTCATTCTCAATTATATAACTAAGTGCTGCTGGAACAAGCTCTACACCCTCTAATCCTTCTATCCAGTAACTAATTTCCTCTTCTTTCTCCATATCGCCTTCATAATATATGGTTTTTAAATTATCACAGTTATTGAATAAAGAAGAACTAGACCATGTTCCTGAAGGAATAGTGATACTTGTTAATCCATCGCAATTCTCAAAAGCAGAACCTTGAATTTCACTAACACCATCAGGAATTATAATGTTTGTAAGGTTTGAAGCATTTCGAAATGCGCAGACGTTGATAATGTCAACACTTGAAGGTATTTCATACTCGGTTTCGGTTCTGCCTGCAGGATATCTTATAAGTTCATACACAGTAGTTCCGGGGTTTCTTCTAAATAAAACACCATTTTCACTATAATAAACAATATTATTTTTATCAACGATTATATTCTGGCATTTTTCAAATGCAGCCGGCTCAATCCAACTAACAGTTTTACTAATGTAAATATTTTCGAGGATATCACAGCCTAAACTCCAAATTGCTGTAATGCCATTTGGTATTGTTATATTTTTTATTTGTGTACAACCCTGAAAAGCGCCAGCAGCAATAGATTGCGTGCCTTCTTTAATTGCATAATCACCTGAAAGTTCAGAACTTGCTCTTATTAAGTGCTTTCCTATATATAACACGTTATCTTCCCAGTTATCAGGATTGTTATAGTAGGCTGTATTGTTAAAGGTGTCTCCATATACTGCCAACGTATTATCAGGAAGTTCAATAGTTGCAAGATTAATACAGTTTGCAAATGCAAGTTTTTTTAAGCTATCACCAATGCTACCAGAAATTTTTAAACTTGTAAGGCTTCTGCAATTTTCAAATGCTTCAGCACCCATTCTAAGGTTTTCAGCCTTTATGGTAACATTTTCGAGGCTTCTACAATTCTTAAATGCACTATGGCCGATGTATGTTATACCTTCAGGGAAATTTATGCTTTTAAGCGCATAACAAAACTGAAAAGCCTTGTCGCCTATTCTCGTTATTGTATCGGGCAAAGTAACAGAAGTAACATCTTCACAATTAGCAAATGCATTATTATCTATGATTTCTATCGGGCAACCATCAATGGTTGCGGGAACAACAATATCACCAGCAAGATTTTTATTTGCTTTAGTTATCCTAATACCACTATCAAATCTTCTATATTCAAGATAATCGGTAATATCCGTAGTTTTATCAACCATAATAACACTATCTTCATAAAACTGAGCATAAACATCGTCAACATACATAGTCTTCGATAAATGCGGATTCGAAGAAACTCTGTAACAATTAAAGCCAAATGCAATTTTTCCTGAACGGATACTTTGTTTATTTGGCACAGTAAAACCATTGCCTTGATTATCAATAAACACTATATCAACCGTGCCGTTTTCATCAAAGTTTATTTCAACATCAATCCAATTGTAAGAATCAAGCCTTTCATTGCTGTTATTAGCAAGAGAAAAGATTACATTTCCATCAACCGTCTGTATTTCTTCAAAACGTTGACGATCAGAAAATTCACTAAGGCTGCCGCCACAATAATTGTTTGAGTCTTTATAAGAGTAAAAAAAGCTAGGCGGGTTAAACGCCGTATAACCATCGTATTTCATTCGGAAGCGCAAATTCCTAATTTTACCCTTTTCAGGCCAATATGTATTATCAGGTGTAATGTAAATTTCTTCACCTTGAATCTTTAAAATTTTATTTGATGGATTACCCGGCTCGGCAACAATATCAGCAATATAATTTTCACTATTTGTATAATTTACACTCCATTTATTTTTATCACTTTCAAAATCATCATAAAAAGAAGTAAAATCTAAAACATCTTCATACTCAGCAATATTTTTCGCCAACATTTCAAGGATTTGACCCTCATTATAAAGAGCCATTTTCTCAATAGTTGTAAGATTGTTATATTCTCTTAAAGCATTATAAATAGCATCTTTATCCTCTTTTATTGCACTTTGCATTGAAAGAATTTGCGAATTTTTATACTTAAAGTTTTCAATACTCCGTTCATCAATGAAACAACAAATGTCAGAAAGTTTAGTTATTACAGAATGTTTACTTTCAAGATATTCTCTATCTATTTTTCTCATACTATAAAAAGCATTTATTGCCTTATTGATGAGAGCAAGATTTTCTTCTGTTACATTAGCAGATGGAGTGAAAGATAATACATTTGAGTATTCATTTAAGAATTTATTTACCTCTTGTGTATCAACTTCATCATCTTTACATGACCATTTATAATTGATATTACTGTAATAAATTCTGTTATTAACAGTATCGTTAGCAACCTGCGATGCAGTTGCATAGCCTGCTCCAAGACCTGTATAAAACCCGATTGCCTTGTTTATATTTGAACAGGTAGCGGTTTTCTCATCAACAACGGTTTCGCCCTTCATAATCTTAAAGGTTACATCGGTTGATGTTGAATAATACTTATAAGAAATTTTAAGTGTAAACCACTCACCGACAGAAACACCTTCAATCGCCCAGTTATTTATGGCAGTTTTCGTTGTTCCGTCACCATTGTTAACCTGTGTGCGCATTACAAGTTTGCCATTTGTATTAAATGCCCACTGAAGTCTTCCCCAATTATTTATATCTTTATAGAAGAAATAAACGCAAGAGTTAGCATCAAAGTTTGTGCTGTTTACATCAAAGTACGTATCAACAGTAAATTCTTCAAGTGTTGCATCCGTATTTTTGAATGCCGGTTTTAAAACTGCAATACTCCTTTGACGGGTTATACCTCTATATTCGGGTAAGTAAGCCACCTTGCCGCCGATTGTTTCGATTTTTGCCGCCTGCGTGAGCGAGGCAGTTGTTACATCGATATTCGGTGTGTGAATTGCGGGGTCTTTTCCTAAAATCTCTAAAACATTATTAACAAGTGTTGTGTTTGAAAAATCTATATTAGTTACACCGGTTGCGCCAAAATAAGAAGCTTTAAGCTCGTCAAGTTTTTTATTGTACTCTTCCGATATAGCCAATTTAATATCAGCCGAAAACACATAATATTCTTCAACCGCAGAAAGGAATAACTCTAGGTCGGTATCATTAGTAATAAAAGAAACATCTAAAAGAGAAGCATATTTCTCCTCAAATTCTTTTGGAAAAACTATAATTTTTAATTCTTGTAAGTGAGAAATTTCGTTTTTAAGATGCGCCTTAACATTATCCGAATAACCATCATACTCGACAATAGCCGCATTTATTGCAGGAATATCGGCAGTAGTAACACTATCAGCATCTTTATTTATAATACCCGAATGTGTCGTTTTGAAGATATCGGCTATCTGCCTTTCAATTTCATTAAGCAGAGCATCAAGCTTTGCTTTTTCGGCAGAAAGATATTCCTTAACATCTGCACGCAAAGTGTTATATTCAGAAATTCCTGCTTCAACCATCTTCATATCACTAACTGCAATATCCTCTACCGCTATGTTAATGGTGTCCTTATATGTTTCCTTAAAATTTTCACCAATAAGCGATGCTGAATCATTATCAGTTGTTTCATATCTAAAGCAAACATCATCAACAAGTGCCGCTGAGTTTGAATCAAACAAGAATCCATAATTGAATTCATCACTTGCCATAGCACGCAGATAATAACGGTTAAAGGTTATCATTTGCTCGGCATTATCACCGATTTTAAGAGCGATACCTGTAGGTCTGTCACCTGTGTAAAGATAGGTTAATTTAACCTCGGTCCAGGTCTTAGAAGAAATCGGTTGAGCATATTCCCAATAAACAGACGTGTTACCACCGACCAAAACATTATGGGTTCCGCCTGTATTATCTGAACGTAAATTTATTGAGTTACAAAGCTCTACTCCCTCATCTATTGTATCGGTTGATGCGATATCCATACCTTGGCCCTTATAGAACATAACACCATCAAAGTCGCTTGAAGTTTTGGGCTGTGTGTAAAGTTTAAAACTAAAGCTTAAAAGCTTTCTTGCCTTTGGAATATAATCCGATTTCATAACAAGGCTCACAGCGCCAAATTTGCTTGTTTTACCAATTTGCAAAACATTATTGCTTGGATTTGTAGGGTCTGCAACAACCTTTGCATTTTCGGTTATATCCGAACTGCTTGCATTAAAGGAACCATCGTGACCGTTATAGTATGAAGGCTCCCATATATCCTCAACGGTTAATCCATCATATTCAAAGGTATCTGTAATTTTTAAAACATTACCTAAATATGCTGTAACACCGCTATCAGATGCTAAAACAGGAATTACACCGCTAACACTTGTTAAAAGAATTGTAGCTACCAAAAGGCAGGATAAAAGCCTCTCCCTTAGTTTCATTTAAATCTCTCCTTGGTGACAAAAAATTACACTATAATTTTACCACATAACTTTAAAAATGTAAATAATTGTTATTTAGTTAACAAGGTTTATTTTTTCATTATTAATATTACACAATTAACACCTATGTAATCTTGTCGACTTTTTTCTATTGAATATGTGACTTTATTGTGATAGAATATTTATATACATATTCTTGGAGGTAGGTTATGACTATTACTGCTACGCTCACAACCGCTCAAATAACAATTTTTGCAATAGTTATATGTGTTATTGAGCTTATTAAAATTATTTTACTTATTTGGCTTGTTTCGGCCATTTCAAAGATGAAGCGTTATTCAAGACTTCATGCTAACAGAACGGGTCAACTTTGCAAACTTAATGCAGATACCCAGATTATCACACGTGGCATTTTTAAGAAATTAACCGAAAACGATGTGGAAGAGGATTATCTGCCCGAAGTGGAACAGAAGCCTAAAAAAACTCGTAAAAAAGCGGCAGCCGAAATAAAAAAATAAAATTAAAGCCTGAGTTTAACTCAGGCTTTTTCTTATATATACTTTTTGCTTTTTTTATTAACCCCTAAAATTCCTCCCAATACAGACGATAGGATTATTATTATAAAATGGAAAAGAGTATTATTTGTAACACCCGATTTATTAACGGCGAGGGCTATAAGAGTTATGATAACAAAAACTATTATACCCACCGCTATTCCCACAAGATACCCTTTGCTGCCAAGCGCCCTTGCGGTTATATAGGCGGCGGCAAAGGACCCCGCGGCAACGCTCACGGTTGCAAAGGGGGCGGCAAATTTATAATTTAAATCAAGCAACAACATAATTAGTGAAAACAAAATTATAAAAACAGCCGTAACAATAAGCCCTGCGGCTATACCTTTCACATATAACATATATCTGTTTTGGGTAACACTTTTCTTTTCATTCGGCATAAAAAATCCCTCCCAAACAAGTATATTCGGGAGGGACAAAACTTATACTTTATTTTTTAGCCACATCATCATGAATGGTGAGATTTGTTTGTAATGCCCAACGAGCAAAGGTGAGTTTAGAATGGTCTGACTTAGATTCAATAACCATTGTATCCTCTTTAAGAGAGATAACTCTGCCATAGATACCACCGATGGTAACGATTTCATCACCAATCTGAAGATTTTCACGCATTTTCTTTTCTTCTTTTTGTTTTTTGCGCTGAGGACGGATAAGTAAGAAATACATAACACCGAAAATTACGATAAGATAGATTATCATAATCCATCCGCCACCTGCAGGTGCGCCGCCTTGTGCTGCATCAGAAGCTGTTGCAGCTGCTTTTTCTAATAAAATAGAGTTGAGTTCCATTTTTAAACCTCCAAAAAAATTATCAACAATAATTATATCCTAATTTTACCTTTAATTCAAGAACAATTTGTAAATTTATATTCTCGTAGAATATATTTCCTCTTTTTCACGCTTGAACTCGGCAAATCTGCCCTCGTCAAGCGCGTTTCTTATATCGGTCATAAGTTGATTATAGAACCAGAGATTGTGCATAACAAGAAGTCTGCCTGCAAGCATTTCGCCGCTCTTTAAAAGGTGGCGGATATACGCCTTACTATACCTTGAACAAACAGGGCATTTGCAGTTTTCGTCAATGGGTGACATATCGTGTTCATACTTCTGGTTGTTGATATTTATAATACCCTTTGAAGTGAACAAATGACCATGACGAGCGTTTCGGCTCGGCATTACGCAGTCAAACAGGTCTACACCGCGCTCTACACCGTTAAGAATATTAGCCGGTGTGCCAACACCCATAAGATATCTGATTTTATCCTTTGGCATATAAGGCTCAACATCTTCAATTATCTTATACATAACCTCGGCAGGCTCGCCCACCGCAAGACCACCTATCGCATAACCATCCATATCAAGTTCTGCAATTTGTTTCATATGTTCTATACGAAGGTCCGAATAAGTACAGCCCTGATTTATACCAAAAAGCATTTGCTCGGGGTTAACGGTTGTTTCGAGGCTATTTAGTTCCGCCATTTTCGCCTTGCAACGTTTAAGCCAACGAGTTGTTCTCTCGCAGGATGCCTTTGAATATGAATATTCTGCGGGATTTTCAACACATTCATCAAAAGCCATCGCAATAGTTGAGCCGAGATTTGACTGTATTTGCATACTCTCTTCAGGTCCCATAAAAATTCTTCTGCCATCCACGTGAGAAGCAAAGGTTACACCCTCCTCTTCGATTTTACGAAGGGATGCGAGGGAGAACACCTGAAAGCCTCCGCTATCGGTTAAAATAGGACCGTCCCAAGTTGTGAATTTATGAAGTCCCCCACATTTTTTAATCGTTTCATCGCCGGGGCGCACGTGCAGATGATAGGTGTTACTAAGCATTACCTGGCAGTTAAGTGTTTTTAAATCTTCTGCCGAAACACCGCCCTTTATAGCTGCGGCAGTTGCAACATTCATAAAGGCAGGAGTTTGAACTGTTCCTCTATTGGTAACAAACTCTCCTCGCCTTGCGTTTTCTTCCTTTTTAATAAGTTTATACATTTAATACCTCTTTGATTTATAAAATGAGCATCGCCAAAGTTTACGGCATTTGTGATGCCGTAAAAATGAATAGTGAATGATGAATATTGAATAATGAATAATTTCGGTGTCGGCTTTGCCGACAATTTATAATTCGTGCCAAAGGCACTCATTAACTTTTCACTATTCACTTTTATCTTTTACCTGTTGATTTTGCATCACAAAATCAACATTGCATCGCCGAACGAGAAGAATCTATACTTTTCCTCAACCGCAATTTTGTATGCATTCATTGTGTTTTCATAGCCTGCAAAGGCTGAAACCAACATAATAAGTGTGCTTTCGGGCAGATGAAAATTGGTTATAAGACCATCCATACATTTAAACTCATATCCGGGATAAAT
>JAZUMI010000112.1:0-6005 GCA_045603505.1 Acutalibacteraceae bacterium | reverse complement strand
ACCTGTAGGTGTATTGTTTGTAGTGGTATTGTTGGTAGGCGTATTGTTTGTAGCCGTATGGTTTGTAGTCGTGTTGTTATTAGTCGTGTTGTAATTAGTCGTGTTGTTATTAGTCGTGTTGTTATTAGTCGTGTTGTTATTAGTCGTGTTGTTAGTAGTTGTGTTGTTATTAGTCGTGTTGTTATTAGTCGTGTTGTTATTAGTCGTGTTGTTATTAGTCGTATTGTTTGTAGTCGTGTTTTTATTAGTTGTATTGTTTGTAGTGGTATTATTTGCAGTTGTATTGTTAGTGGAAGGTGAGGTACTAGATGTAGAATTGTTTGAGCTTGTACGGGAAGAAGAACTATTCGTAGTTGAATTATTTGAAGTAGTGCTATTTTGTGAGTTTTTGCTTGGAGTTGTATTGTTGGTGGAAGGAGAGGAATTAGGTATAGAATTGTTTGAGATAGTGCCGGAAGAAGAACTACTTGTAGTTGGATTATTGGTTGTCTTATTGCTGGATGGTGTATTGGCGGTATTATCCCCGTTATTTGAAGAGGATGATGTTTGATTATTGCTAACAGGTGTAGAGGTTTTATTGGATTGGGACTCACTATTTTGCTGTTCGCTTGCTGTAGTGCTATCATCAAAAGCATCTAGGTTACTGTTAATGGATGAGTTTGAAGAAGTGTCGTTTTTACGATTTGACGAGTCATTATTTTGCGCAAAAAAGAAGATGCCCAAAGCAACAAGAACTAACACTAAAACGGCGGCAATGATAATTAGCCACCGTTTGTTATTTTCCTTTGGAGTTTCAATGGTTTGTTTCTCCTCAAAAGAGGTCATACAATAAAGGCAAAAGCGCGCTTCTTCTTGGATTTCCGAATTGCATTTAGGACATTTTTTCATTATATATTACCCCAACGTTTCTAAACCATATTCATAGAGTATTTCGTTGATTTGCACAACAGATAGTTTTTTACATACACCATATAAAACAATGCTATCAAATGGCAGTTTTACATAGAGCGTTGAATAACCGGCGCATTTTAAAAGGGTTTGAACCTCGTCTAATGATAACTTCATCGCAATGGCAATGCATAAAAGTTTTTTGCGTTCAGGTATTCTAAGCCCTGAAAAAATCTGATATGCATAAACTTCACTCATTTCAGCTGCGCGGATAACCTGCGATTTTTTAAGGTCGTATTTTTCGATTAATTTATCTAAAAGCTGCGATAAATCCTCTTTAACCATATAGTCCTTGTTTTCATTATAAAAGGTCTTGAAATTAGGGCAGATTCCGAGTTCTTCTATAATTTTTGAAGTGTCTTTTACCATAAATTACATCCAATCTCAATGCTTTTCTTTCAATTTCGCACTATATTCATTGAAATGAGTACAGTCAAATTTTCAGAGAAAATTTGTTGCCAAAATATAGATTTCGTGTCAAAAAAGTGCTTAGCAACACTTTTTAACCTGCTATGCTCATTATAATAAATAAGCCGTGCTTTGTCAACTTACGACAAAACACGGCGTTTTTTATGCTACCAGCATAAGACTTTTTGTAATTAATGTATTACACTTGAAATAGGAAGGGGGATAAATAAATGGAAAAAATTATAAGCAAGTTGTTTTCCGATTATCTTTCTGAGCAGAACATTGCATCCAAAGCCGATTATTCTGTTCTTGCCCAAAGTGCGCTCCAAAAAGAGAAAGAACTCAGAAACAAACTAAACGAAGAACAAACAAAATGTTTTGAGGAATTATTTGAATTTACCTCTGAGATACATTTTTTAGAAGTTAAAGATGCATTTTTTAGCGGGTGTAAATTAGGCGCAAAAGCATCAAAAGAGTTTATTACTTAAGTTCTTGCTCTAATTTTTTATATTCGGGTGTATCAAAAAATTCCATTATTGTAATTTCAAGTCCATCGCAAATTTTTTTTAAGGTTACGATACCCGGATTCTTACTCTCACCATTCAAAATACTTTTAATAGTTGCTTGTGGAATGCCACACATATAACTCAGAGCATTCGGCGTAATTTTACGCTCACGGCAAAGCTCATAAATTCTGTTAACTATAAAATTGCAAATACCCATAAACATCACCTACATAGTTAGTATTTCTATATATAGATGATATATCACTATAAGTCAGTTTGTTAGTTATTTATCACTAGTTGCTATTGACTCACTTTGTCGGATAGTGTATAATTAGTGATATATAACTAACTGTTGATTGCGTTATGGAGGAATCGCTATGTCAAAAATAGCTGATATAATAAAATACGAGGGCGATAATGCTACTTTTATTTGGAAACATCCCTGTGAGGATTTTAATAGTTTAACTCAGCTTATCGTTCATGAAACCCAAGAAGCCATATTCTTTATGAATGGTCAAGCGCTCGACCTTTTTGGTCCGGGTCGTTATACGCTTGAAACACAAAATATTCCTTTAATCGGGAAAGCACTGAATCGTACCACAGGTGATGAAACACCTTTTCATTGCGAAGTTTATTTTATAAATAAAACCGAACAGATGGCTGTTAAATGGGGTACTGATTCAAAAGTTCAGTATGTAGAACCTACTTATGGTTTCCCGCTTTCCATTGGTGCTTCTGGAGATATGGCACTAAAGGTGTCCGACAGTCGCAAATTACTGATTAAATTAGTCGGTACCGAAACTGCGCTTACACAAAGCAGATTGTTATCGTATTTCCGTTCTATCCTTATGACAAGAGTAAAGACCTATATTGCTCAGGTCATGAAATCTAATGCTATCAACATCTTTGAAATTGACCAAAATCTCACTTCATTTTCAGATTCAATAAAACAACTTCTTATTCCTAATTTTGCTGATTACGGTATAGCGCTCGAAAAGTTTTTTGTTACAACAATTGTCAAACCGGACGGTGAAAGACAGTATGAAAAATTTAAAGAACTGCACTTTCGACAATATGCTGATATAGCAGAAGCAAAACTTCGTCAACAAGTAGATATTATAGCGGCAGAAACCGAAGCAAAGAAAACAATTATAGAATCTAAAGCGCTTGCCGAAAAACGTGCAACAGAAGGATATACATACGGTCAAGAGCGAGGATTTGATGTGGCTGAAAAGGTTGCAGAAAATGAGGCAGTTGGTGAATTCACAAATATGGGCGTGGGTTTTGGAACTATGGCAGGTGTTGGCGGTGCAGTTGGTGGAATGGTAGGCGGTGCAATGCACGATGCTTTAGGTTCAGTAGCAAAGGCTGCAACACCAACCATGCAAAGTTTCTGTGAAAACTGCGGTACAAAATTAAATGACGATACAGTATTTTGCGAAGAATGCGGTGCTCCCGTACAGAAAAGGAATAGTTGCAAAAACTGCGGATACATTTTTGAACGTCAAGGCAAGTTTTGCCCCAAGTGTGGAACCAAACGGGAGGTGTAGGCGTTGAAGAAAACATTTAAATCATATATAGGTGTTTGGGTAATATGTTTGCTCACTTTTAACGCAATTTCCTTTATTATTCCAAATGAAATGAAGAGCAATTTTTGGACGGGTTATATTTTTATAACTTTGGCATTTTTAGGGCAACTGTTTTGCGCAAACATAGCATTCAAATCTGAAAATGACCAGAAGTTCCTTTATAACTTCCCCATAATCTCCATTAGTTTTATCGGCACATTTATAATGCTTATTATCGGCGGCTTGACTATGGCAATATCGGCCGTACCGGTTTTTATAGGAATAGTTTTGTGTTTGATTGTTTTAGCTTTAACGGCAATAGCTGTTATAAACGCATCTGTTGTAAGTGAAACTGTAAGTAAAGTTGATGAAAAAATCAAGTTAAAAACAGTATTTATAAAAATGCTCACTGCTGATGCCACGATTCTAATGTCCAGAGCTGAAACAAAAGAAGCAAAAGAAATAACTAAAAAGGTTTATGAAACAATTCGATATAGCGATCCTATGAGTAATGATGCTCTGAGTTCTATAGAATCTCAAATCACAATTCGTTTTAAAGAGTTTGAAAATGCAATTTGTGAAAATCACGAAAAGGCAACCTCTCTTGGAGAAGAACTGATTATTTTAATTGAAGACCGAAACACAAAATGTAGATTATTGAAATAAGAGGTGTGGACGGTGTCATTAACTTGTAAAAATTGCGGTGGCAATATATCGATAGATTCGAATCAAAACTTAATTATCTGTGATTCTTGCGGAGCACAGCAAACGTTAACGAACGTTTTAGCAGATGAGTGCAAAAATATAATTTATAAAGAAGATGAGTTGTCCAAAAGTTCGCTAAATAAATACAAGAGAGCACTATCAGTGATGTCATCTGCGCGAACCGAAAGTTCTTTTATTTTCGCTGCCGGTGTTTTTGAGAAAATACCAGATCTGTTAAATGCTAATGCTTTAGCAAAAGAGTGCCGCGAAAAAGCAGAATTGTTTAAGAAGGAAAGAATCTACAACAATGCTGTTATAGATATGAAGAGCGATGATCCTGCACGAATTGAGGGAGCTATACAAACTTTTAAAACTTTAGGTGAATATAAAGATTCGATAGCAAAAATAGATGAGTGTGCGCCGCTATTAAATATCGCGCAGGCAAACTATCAAGATAAGTTAAAAGCGGCGGAAGAACAGCGAATAAAGGAAGAAAAGCAAAAGCAAATTAGTGCGAAAAAGAACAAATTAATTGTTTTTGCGGCAGTTGTTTTGACGGTGGTTTTCATTATTGGATATTTTAGAGTATATTCGCCATCAAATATAAAGATTTTGCTTTCTCCCAATACGGAAAATTTTGTTACAGAAGGATATGACAAGTATACTTTCTGTTATGATGCAAAAATTGAAAATAACGGTTTTCTTGATGTTTCTGCCATTGAAGGTGAAATAATTATTGAAAAAGACAATGAAGTATTGGTTGATACAACAATGAGTTTTTACAACTATTCTTCGGCTGTTGTGCGCTCAAAGAAAAGTAGTAAGTTTACATGGGAATTAACCGTATATTCATACGATACCGCACTAGCGCTATATAAAACAGATTTTGACGATTTAGATGTCAAAATTGATATAACCAGCATTACTTACACAAACGGAAAAACAAAAACCTATTAGTTAGGAGAATGAATTATGTATCACAATCGAGGTCATCCGTAAAATTGATTTTTATCAATATCATAAAAATGAAAAGGAGTTATTAATTATGGAAAATGTAAACATTATCTCTTCAAACAATATTAAACATGACAAAGAATGGTATTTTTCTGAAGAAGGTCGTATTGCATACGAACAGGCAGATAGCGTCCCTAAGAAAATAGAGTATTTTTATAACTATTTAACTCAAATTTTTGATGCTAATGAATTAACATATAAGTTTGCTTGTTTGTTGGCTTGTGGAGTTGAAAATTCAAGATTTTCTTTCTCTCAGTATCCCGAAATTTTAAGCAAGAAAAACAATCCGTTTATAAAGCATTATATAAACGAAGGATTCCTAGGTGATGAATATAACGCTAACGAATTGTTAACATGCCTACACCAAAAAGCAGATTATCCTAATAAAAAAAGCGAAGCAACTTCAGGATATGAAGAATGGGTATCTCTCCAGATGCCAGAAGACGTGGGTATGGAAGATATTTATAGAATAGAAAGATTAATAATTTGGCTCTTTGGCGAATTTGTTGAAAATAAAGAGTTGATTGATGAACCGGTAATTAAGTACTACCCTTATGGGATAGATGATTCAGCGCTTAATTATAACGATCCGGATGATGATGAAGATTTCGATGATGAGGATTATTAAGAATAGGGGGAATAGAAAATGAATAAACAGGAAATCATAAAAGAATTGAGAGAAATTTCTGAATTGTATTATGATATGGGCTTTAAACAAATAGATAATAATCTTGGAAACCATGAATCTATAGCAGATACTGCAAAAGTTGTGAAACAAATATATGCAGATTACAATTTAAAGAGGCCTACAGTTCCTCAAATCTTCACAGATTATGATTTGTTTAAGAATGGTCCT
>JAZUMI010000111.1:0-18560 GCA_045603505.1 Acutalibacteraceae bacterium | reverse complement strand
GATACATACAAGTTAGAGGCACCATGATATTTAATATCTGTATACAACGGAATTTCTGCCGATTGCTTTAACTCACCATCAATTGTTCTTGAGAAAACAATTGAAGCTGTGCCATCTGCGGCGTATGTAATAACGAAATTTGCATCTTGGCCTGAAAGGACGTTATTAGCGGGCATAGTTCCTTGTGTGCTAGCAAATACTGCATAGGACATGAAGTTACTATAAACAACGGTGTTATCTGCAAGTGTTTGTTTGCCTGTAAAGGTCATCCAGTTGCCACCTTGACCCATAGTTATGCCACGCCAGTTATTGGCATCCTTATACCAATAAACCAAGGTTAAAGCGTTTGCCAAACCGTTGTTAAAAGAGCCCGAAACCGAAGTAAGCTTTGAATCGGGTAGGTCACCTGCATAGATATAGGGGTTAGCATTACCTATGGTCACACTAGCAGAGTTGACAGGTTTAAATACTTTATTTGTTGCGTTTTGAGCAACGATTCGGGATGGATCAACCTCTGCGGAATCATCGCGAATCCAATTTACTGCGCCTTCAAAATCATCTGAAACGACATTTGAGGCTGCGCTTACATTCATAAGCGCCAGAGGCATTCCTGCAATTAAAACCGCAAGACATACCAAGAGGGATAGTGCGCGTTTGAAAATTGTTTTTTGCATTTGTTTTCCTCCTTTTAATTTAAAATGCCTTTAATCGCCTGAGCCAAGAAATCAGACAATTTGGCTATTTTGCATAATATATTTTGCAACACCTTAGCAAAATTGTAAATGATAATATTTTGCTTTTCTGTTCAAATTTAGTGTTGTTTGCAAAAAGCACTCTAGAAAAATTCGTTGAAACATTTTTTTCGACAAAAAAACAGGAGGCTACTGCCTCCTGCTTTTATTCAATAGTTGGAATGGATTTTAAAATTCTGAAACTGCAAATAGTTCCTTTATCCTTTTCACTTTCGATTGATAACTTATATTCTTCTCCATATAAAAGCCTCAAACGATGGTTGATATTTCTAAGACCGATATTCTTAGAAGAGTTAATTTTTTCAAAATCGTTTATAGATTCAAGCAACTCATCAAGATATTCCTTTTCCATACCGATTCCGTTATCACTAACTGTTATCTCGATATCATTTTCCTTTTCTTTAACCGAGATTTTAATCTCGCCTCGCCTATCAACCCCCGCAAAACCGTGCGATGCGGCATTTTCAATAAGCGGCTGGATGCACAGTTTCATTATAACGCAATCAAGCACCGCCTCGTCAATATCCCATTTAATATCAACTGCATCCTGATATCTTACATTTATGATATCAGCATATCTTTCGGTTATTCTTATTTCCTCGCCAACCGTTGTGAACATAGTGCTTAAATCGAGGTTATTTTCAAGAATGAGCGACATATTTTGAATGGTTTGCGAAAGCGGATTATCGAGTTCCTTAACATAACCATAGGTCAACCAATTCATCGCATCAAGCGTATTGCAAATAAAGTGCGGACAAATTTGTGCCTGAAGCATCTTGATTTGATTTCTTCTTATTTCGTTCGCTCTCTCATAAACCGAAACATTAAGCTCTTTATTCTCTACAAAGAGGTTTCTTGTTATTTCGGTTATATATTTAACCTCATCCTTATTATAAAGGTCGATAGAGGGTGCATACTTATTAATTTCATTAAATATGTTTTTAATCGGTTTATAGGTTGCTATAAGAAGAATTATCGCAACTGTTGCGGTTAAAACAAGGAAAACTACACAAAGTATGACGGTGGTTAAAACCGACTGCGAAAAATAGCTACTGTAAAGCATTTTGTCGGCAAGGCAAACTGCATATAAATCGAGTCCCGGCAGTTGCTCTGCTGATAGGAAATATTCACGCCCGTTCGCCTCAACCATTTCGGCATCAACATTTTTAATATCCCGCTTTATAGAATAAATATCCCAAACGCTCTTACCAACATAACTGCTTTTAAGCGAGAAAACAACTATACCGTTTTTATCTACAATACAGTCATTTCGAAGCTCTTTTTGCTTCTTGAAAATTTGCTTTGCGATTTGATAGGAATCAACGCCTGCATAGACATCATTTCTTCCCTCAAGCTTATATCTAAAAAAGATATGGCCCTTTCCGTCATCGCCGACAACCTCGCAAATTTGCGAGTTTTTAACCGCACCGTAATTAACGGCTTGCTCACTTGTCATATCAAACCTTGTGGAAGTTGCACCAACGCGATAATTCAAATCACCCTTTGCAAGTTCAACGATATCTATCGGCGAATAAACCGACTTTGCGGCATCAACCTGCTTTTGCATAACGGTAAAATCGTGATAATTTTCATCATTATAAGAATCGGCAAGGTCGGCAAGTTTTACATTGGCATAGAAGCTGCAAATATCGGCAACCTGATTAAATGAGTTTTTCGAACTTGTTATAATATCGGATAGGCTTTGTTGCTCAATCTGAATTATCTGCTTTTCAAGGGCATTATCATTTTGAATGATATAAAAACCAACCGAAAGTATTGCAAGGGCGGTTACAACGGTGGTAATAATGAGCATATTCTTCTTAAAAACTTTACCCACTAACTTCATTGGTTTTTTCATTGTTTTTTCTCCTCCACAAGTGCATATTGTTTAGGAGTCATTCCGGTGTACTTTTTAAAACTGCGGCTAAAGTATGAAGCGTTTTCAAAGCCAACCGCTTTTGCCACACTTGAAATATTTTTATTCTTATCGAGCAATAATCTTTTTGCTCGCTCCATTCTGGCATTGAAGATATAATCCGAAAGATTTTCACCAGTTTCACTCTTAAAAATACGGCTTAAATAGTATGGCGTATAAGCAACGGCTCCTGCAATATTTTTAAGGGTATAATCACTTCCTGTATAGTTAGAAATATAATTTTTAACCACAGAAACAATAACATTTTCGCCACTCGGTATATTGCGGACGGCAATCTCGATTTCTTCAAGGAAAGAATATAGTTCATCCTCTGCCGATATTTCTTTAAGTCTTTTTTCGAAATCACTAACATCCGGCATAAATGATATTTTTAGATGCGCAAGCACCTCGCTTATGAAACTTTTGAGCATTCCCGCATCTGCCGAGTTTTTAACTATCCACAAAAGTTCATCCTTTTTAGAATTATGACCGAGAAGAAGGTAATTAATATAAGTGTTAACTATTTCATTGAAATTGTAATGACTTACAGGACGCAGTTTACGAAGCGGATTTATATCAAAACTCACATCAAAACCGTAAGCACTGCTCATAAGTTGTGATGTTTCCTTTGCAAAACTCTCGGCAATAAGGAGTGAATTTTGTGAATCTTCCGCACTTGTTATAACAAAAAATTTTGCATAATCGTTATACTCTGAAATACAGTAAGCATCCAAGGTTTCGGTTTTGTTTTCGCACATATCGCGCCACATAGTATCATAAAATCCTACCGAATTCTCAATGTTTTCTGCGCCAAATTCTATAACTACACAACTTTCTTCTTTAAGTTGAAAACCCTTAAACGCTTCGCTAACAAAGGCATTGTCAACCGTTGGGTTACTGTTAACCAACATAAAGAATGCTTGGCGGTAAACTTTACGCAAGTTTATTTCTCTTTCATTTTCTTTATATATACGTGAAATCTTATCTGAAATTGTTGCTTTTATTTCATCTATTGCATTTAAGAGTTCGCCTATGTTTATTGGTTTTGTTATTATGCTATGGACTCCATATTCGAGTGCTTTTCTGGCATACTCAAACTCACGATAACCCGTTATTATTATAACCTTTGTTGCAAGACCGTTTTCCTTTACATATTCGGCTACCTGAAGACCATCCTTAATAGGCATACGGATATCAGTGATAATTATATCTACAGGATACTGTTTTAAATAGTCAATTACCTGTGCTCCGTTATTGAAGATGCCAACAACATCAATATCCGGGCATTCATTAAAAATCATACTGCTCAGACTATTACTGATAATTCTTTCATCATCAGCAATAAGCAACCTGTATCTGAACATATTTTTCACCCTTTCCTTCTTTACTTCCTCAGCTTGCGGAATATAGTTGCGGTTTTTAAGTCTGAAATGAGAAGGGCTCATATTCCAACGTTTTTTAAATGCACTTGAGAAGTAATGGACATTGGAAAAACCTACCTTTACGGAAACATCCTCTATAGATGCCTTAGAATTCATTAAAAGGTCTTTGGCTTTTTTCATTCGTATGTCATTAAGATAGGATATTATGCTATGCCCGGTTTCTTCCTTGAAAATACGTTTTATACTTGAAAGCGAATAGGAAAAGTTTTCGGCAATATCATTAAGATTAACGGTTTCTTCTATATGCTTATGAAGATATTCCATTATGTTTTTAGCAAGTGTTTGCCTTTGAGAAAAGTGTTCAAAGAGTTCTATTCGCTTATTTCTTTCGGTTATTTCAGAATTCATAAGCGAAACAATTAACAACTCAAGAGTATTTTTGATAAACTGCTCTTTATATGGTGAGGACTCGGGGGAGCGAGTCATTGAACCATCTTTCGATATTTCAATCGGTGTTTTGGGTAAAAATACCGATTTTGATGCCTCTGCTATATCATTAAAATAAAGCCTCTGCCTACTGCTTATTGCAAATATTTTCTTTTTAAAATATTCCATTCCCTTGCTTTGCGATTCGAAACAAGTAACAATAACAGATGCTTTACCTCCGTAGGCTTTTATGGTATGAAATTCGAAAGGCTTATGGCAAACAAGCTCGCCTTTTTTGAGTATATAAGTGTAGTTATCAGCTTCAACACTAATATTGCCGCTATTTACATAAACAAACTCCCAACCTGAATGTTGCTCTCCTAAAAATTCAAAGTTTTCATCCATTTCGTGATAAAAACAACTTATTAAGCGCTCCACTTCAACCTCGTTGGTAAGTATAATACCCTTTCCACCTTCCAAAAATTTCCACCTCCATGTGCAGAAGTTCAAAGTTTTTCCAAAAAAGTTTTATGAGCCTATTTTATACTTTTTTTGCCTAATTGTCAATAGCAAAATAATGGAAGAGGGTGTATAATCTATATTATAAAGATGGCAAAATATTGATATTTTGTGGCCGCTTAAAAGGAGGATTTTTTATGAGTAAAATTCGTTTCAATGAAGACTGGTATCACTTTTTCCACTCACGCTATTACGGTAATATCCAGGTGGACGAGCAATACCTAAAGGAATTTATCTACCAATACAAAGACTCTCAAATCACCGACTTCTCGATGAACGTTAATGCGAGGGTTTCATCCTTTCCTTCAAGGGTGCTTCAATCATTTAGCGATAAGTATCTTGCAAAGGAAGAAAATGGAAAGGCAGTTGACTATACCGATACCTTTGCCGCTTTAGCCTATGATATATTTGTGCGCCAGGGTCTTGATATGTACAAAATATGGATAGATGCGCTTCGTGAAATCGGCATCCGCCCTTGGATTTCGGTTCGAATGAATGACTGTCATGCGAACCTTAACGAAACAAATATTTTACATAGTGATTTTTATCACGAACACCCAGAAATCAGACGTGTTAAACACCGCTCTCCTGACAAAACACTCAAACGTGTTGCAGATGATGTAATGTATTTTGAAGATTGCTACGATTACGCTCTTGACATTGTTCGTAAACAGATGTATTCTTACATTGAAGAAATTCTTACACGATATGATATTGATGGTCTTGAACTTGATTTTACTAGAGAACTACCCTCCTTTGCCATAGGAGAAGAGGCTCAGGGTAGAATAATCATGACCGAGTTTTTAAGTAGCATAAAATCTCTTGTTGATTTGTTTTCGCAAAAGCGAGGCAGAAACATCGAAATATCTGTACTTGTTAACTCCTGCCCCATACGCAACTACGAATGGGGACTTGATGTTGTAGAATGGGCTAAAAGAGGATACATTAATTCGGTTATAGCCCTCCCACGTTGGCAATCAACCGATACAAATATTCCCGTTAAGTTTTGGAAAGATTTGCTTAGTCAGTATGGAGTAGAATTTGCGGCAGGAAACCAAATTCTCATTTCGGACGACCCCAAGGAATACGGATATACAGGCACACTGGAAACCGACCTTGGTGCCGTAGCAGTTTATAGAAGTGCAGGCGCCGACTTCGCTTACTTTTATAATCATATGGATTTGTTCTATCCTGGCTACCCCCTTACCAAACGTTGGATAGATAATGATGACCTTTGCGAAAAGGTTCTTCACCCCGATAAGCTGCAAAAGCTTTTCACAACTGCGGGCGACAAGGAACTTACAATAAACTCAAGAAGACGCCATTTGGCCTCCTTCCACGATTTTCCGCTCTATTATGAAAAGCAGGTCTCACCGCTTCCTTTAACTTGCGATGATTCAAGGGTTTATCAGTTTGTTAAAATCAATATCGGCGAAGTGCCAAAGGGCGCTAAAATGCATATCATTATCGGAACAAAGAGCGAAGAAAAGCTTTGTCCCGAAGATTTAAGTGTTCGTGTTAATAGTAAGAGCGTTACCTACTGTGAGGTTTCTTCGCTTTCGGAGACTTGCCACGGTTGGATGTTTGAAATTGATAATGACGGTACTTTACAATTCAGTGCCGTTGCCGAAATTACCACAACGGGCAAAACCTTTGATATTGTTCACGCCGAAATTATGATTACACCGCAAAATTAATAAACGAGGAGTTTATATTATGAAAAATGTTTTTGATATTACCGAATATGGTGCAATAGGAGATGGTGCTTTTGACTGTACCGCCGCCATTCAAAAGGCTATTGATGATGCCGCCGAAGTACAAGGTGCGGTATATGTTCCCGCAGGAACATATATGTGTGCCGATTTAAAACTTCATAAAAACACCACTATTCGCGGTGAGTATACCTGGGGTTATAAGCATCAGGGAAGCTCTATATTAAAGCTCAATAATGATAAGGCTAAATGTCTTATTGATATTTATGGAGCTCTCGGTTGTAACATTCGCGGTCTTTGTCTTGACGGAAATGAAAAATGCGGTGAAAATATTCACGGTGTTAGCCTTATTAAAAAGTCACATTCCGATTTTGGTATTGAGGACACCCCCACAATTGAGGACTGCCGAATTGCTAACTTTAGCGGAGATGGTGTGCATTATGAGAATATTTGGTGCTTCTCTATTCGCCACAGCGAACTCGGATACAACGGACAAAACGGTCTTTATATGTCGGGTTGCGACGGTTTTCTTATCGATAACTGGTTTAGCGATAATGACCGCTCGGGTCTTTTCTGCGATAAGGCTGCGGCTTCACTCTCTATGACGCAAAATAGATTTGAGTGCAACGGATTTGCAGGTTTTGAGGGTAAAAGCGGTTCCTATCTTTCCTTTACAGGTAATTATTTCGACTTCAATGATGGCCCCGGACTTTATATCACAAATGAGGGTGAGTTCCGAGTTAACATTGCCGCAACAGGCAATATATTCCACGCTTCAGGAAGAAAAACAAAGGATAGTTATCTTTCATCCCATGTTTGCATTGAAAAATGCGCTAACTTCGTTTTAACAAGCAATGTTTTCAATCTTGAATTCAATTATGATGAAAACAAACAGCCTGTTGCCTACCCCGAATATTCAATAGTTTATAAGAAACTCAAAAGTTCAGTAATCAAGGATAACGCTATGCAAAACGGATGTGGCAAACAATCCTTTGTTGACCTCGGTGAACATGAGGGCGATATTATTATTAAGGATAATGTGGGCGATATTATCACCGATTATGATAAGCCTTGGCCTATGTTTGAAGGTCATATGAAGGAGTGGTATAATGTTTAATAAACGTTGGTTTTTATTTGATTTTGCAAGAGGCAGAAAACTTTTAAAGGATGAAACTGCCGATTTGCTGTGTGTTCTCAAAAACTCAGGATATAATGGAGTTTGCATTCACCTTGAAGGTTTTTTTGAAACCAAAAGCTACCCTGGTATTGTGCGTGACGGTTATTTAACCATTGAACAAGCAAAATGGTTTAAAGAGGAATGTGAAAAGTTAGGTTTTGAGGTTATTCCGATTATAAACCTTGTAGGCCACGCCGAGTCCTTTGTTTATTTTCAAGAAAGATTTTGCTCACTTATGCGTGACCGTGAACATCATCAGCTTGACCTACATAATACTGAACTCGATAATTTTGCGCGCACTATTATTGATGAAACTGTTGAAATTTTTAAGCCCGAATATCTTCATATTGGCGGCGATGAAACGGCACTTGATGAGGAAGAAAAAAAATTATACGGTGAATTTTTATCCCGTATGTGTGAATATGTAAGAGGCCTTGGTATTACACCTGGCATCTGGTCTGATATGCTTTACGAACACAAGAACATAACCGAAAGTTTCACAAAGGATGTTGCTCTATTTGATTGGTGGTATAACGGACATAGAATCGAAAGTCTTGAATACTTTAAAGAACAAGGCTTCAAGGAAATATTCGCTTGTCCGAGTGACCAAGGTTGGGACGGCTTTATAGGTGTTCAGCGAAAATGCCCTTGGCCGCATGTTCTACCAAAAGATACAAGAACTGTTCTTCCCTATGAAGTTGAGGCTTTCCTACAGGATGCAAAAGACCTTAATATAAATAACGGACTCTTCACAAATTGGGAAGATAGAAAAGGACACAATTTATGGTCTCAAATGGCGCAAATAGTTCGCGGCGGACTTTTTATGGCGGATAAACAACTCCAGGAAGAAGATATTGAGAACGCCCTTTTTGGAAGAATAACTCCTTTTACCAAGGTTTCTTATCTTCTTTCGGAAATGCAAGGAATTCTCTATGCCGCAGTGCCCGAAAAGGCGCAATCAACCACCCTTGCCTGCCGAATAAGTGATGCGCTTTTCGACAAATCGCTCTTTACTGCACTTGTTAACAATTCCCCCGAAATTATTGAGAAAATTGAAAAGGACTTCGAAAATGGTCTTGCTATCTGCCAAAACGAACTCAAAAAATGGCGACCGATAAGTAGCATTGAAAAACGATGCTATTCTTCAATTTGCGCAACCGTGTACTATGCAAAAGCAGTTTTATATCTTATAAAACTCGCATCTTACGGATACGATGCATATCATAAAGCATCACTCTATCAGTTTAGCGATATAGCCAAATGCCGTAAACAGTTAAGTATCACAATAAATTTCTGTGAAGAATTTAAAAAGCAAATTAAATGCTTCAAGGCTTCGCAGACCCTCGCACTGAATCTTTGTGGACAACAAAGAACCGATATCAAAGACCTTCAAAAGCTTTCTTGTGAAACAAGTAACCTTATTAAGAAACTAAAAGGATTAAGCAAGACAATAAAAGGAACGGATAAAACCGCCCTCAAAGTGCTTCCAAGTTTCTCAATGCTTTTAAATGAAACATATAAATAATCTTAAAAAAAGCCGTGAAATTCACGGCTTTTTTATTTGTGTTTATCATCAGTTGCTGGATTTTCTATGAGTTTACCGCTTTCAGTAAAGCGTGAACCGTGGCACGGGCAATCCCACGAACGCTCTTGCGCATTGTATTTTAGCGCACAACCAAGGTGTGGACAACGAGGCACAGTGGGGGTTAAAAGATTTATCGTTGTTTCAACCATATTGGCAAACAGTTGCGGATGTAATATACTTCTATCGGGTTTAAAAACCTTTGCAAAATCGTTTTGCTTACCCGTTATCATATCCGTAAGAATTATTGCCGAAGCAAGTGAAGATGTCATCCCCCACTTATTAAATCCTGTTGTTACATAAAGATTCGGTGTATTTTTTGAATATTGCCCGATATATGCGATAGAATCAAGTGTCATACAGTCCTGTGTTGCCCAAAAAGCGATTTCTTTTGCTTCGGGGTAATTTTCCTTTACGAATGCTCGAAGTTCTTCCCAATTACCGCCCTTCTTACCCGTTCTATGACTTCCACCACCTAAAATTAGCGCACCATTATATTCTCTAAAAGACAAGCCCTTAATATCAGCATCTACATACATTCCATTAGGTATCTTAGCATTTTCCAAAGCTACCGCATACGAACGGTGCTGATACATTTTAAAAAAATATCCGCCGTGTTTATTAAGAAACGGAAAATGTGTTGCTACAATTATTTTTTTAGCAAATATTTTACCCCTATTTGTAACTGCGCCACCCTTAAAAAGTTCGAGCACCTTAGTGTTTTCATAAATATTAAGGTGTTCTGCCACCGAAAAGCAAAATTTCAAAGGATTAAACTGCGCTTGATTTGGCACCTTAACGGCACCGGAAATCTTTAACGGAATGTCCCCACTATCGCAAAATTGTGCATTAACACCTAACCTCTCATAAGCGAAGACCTCACGCTCAATTTCCTCTCGGTTATTAACTGAATAAACATAGGCATCTTGTATTTTATAATCACACTTTATATCTGTGCACATTTTATCAAAGCATTTCATAGCGGTTTCCTGCGCTTTTATATACATCTTGGCTGCTTCTAACCCGTATTTATTGATAATTTTATCATAAATAAGTCCGTGCTGAAACGTAATTTTTGCAGTTGTATTACCTGTTACACCATGGCAAATTCTATCTGCCTCAACCAAAATATAAGGCACTCCAGAGTTTTCTAACATATAAGCACACATAAGCCCTGTCATTCCGCCGCCGATTATCAAAACATCGGTTTTAATATCCCCATTCAATTGTTTAAAATGGGGACGTTTTATATCTTCCATCCAAATTGATTTCATATCATAACCTCGCCTTTTTAAATTATTATTAGCAGTTTTTATCGAAATAAAAAATATCGGAAAAACAAAAAAAGAATGGAAACAACCTTTAATTAGTCATTTCCATTCCTTATGGCGCGCTCAAAGCCGAGCGTTGTTAAAAACAGTCCGGTGGACTGTTTTTATAGCGAGAGTCCCTCCAAGAAGGCGTGCGCCTTGCGATGCCTGATTGGTTATTTTGTTATAAACAAAAAAAGAAAGGAAACAACCTTTAATTAGTCATTTCCATTCTTTATGGCGCGCTCAAAGGGACTCGAACCCCTGACCCTCTGCTTAGAAGGCAGATGCTCTATCCAGCTGAGCTATGAGCGCGTGTGCTACTCTATGTGCAGCAAGAAAGATTATATCACAATATTTTCAAAAACGCAAGTAGTTTTTATTATATTTTTTATTTTAAAGCATAGTTGCTCTAATTTCTTCTCCTGAAAGTGTAATTAAGTCACAAGGTGCAATATCAAAAACAGTTTTGCAACCGCTTTCTCCACGTTTATTTAATCTATAAGCCGCTCTTGCATAGGCAACCAAAACACTAGCCGTAAACTCGGGGTTTGAATCAAGTGTTAATTTATACTCAATAACATGGGTATTTCCGTCCCCTGTTTTGCCTGTGCGAATTACCATGCCACCATGTGGAATGCCCTTATGGTCACGCTCTAACTCCTCTTTAGTTATAAATTCAACCGTTGTATCATAATCGGCAAAATACTTAGGCATAGTTTTGATTTCATTTTCAATTCTCGCTTTATCAGCGCCATCCTCTACTACAACAAAGCATAATCTTGTGTGTTTTTGTCTTGTGGTAAGTTCTGGGGTTTCTCCCCTTCTTACCGCGTCAACGGCCTCTTCAACAGGACAGGTATACTGCCTTGCATCAATAACACCATCTATTCTTCTGATAGCATCTGAATGGCCTTGGCTTACGCCCTTACCCCAGAAAGTATAGTCCTTTCCACAGGGTAATATTGCATTTGCATAAAGTCTGTTTAGTGAAAACATACCGGGGTCCCAACCCACCGAAATTACGGCAACCTTATCGCCTTCGAGTGACTTTTTATCGACATTCGCAAAATGCTTCGGGATATCGGCATGCGTATCAAAGCTATCAATAACATTGAAATGCTCGGCAAGATACGGAGTCATATGAGGTAGGTCGGTTGCACTGCCTCCACAGATTATTAAAACATCAATATCTTTTTTATATTTAAGCACATCTTCTGCCGAATAAACATTTGCAGTTGGCGTTGAAATTTTAAGTGTTTCGGGGGGCCTTCTTGTGAAAACTCCGAAAAGCTCCATATCATCATTTTGATTTATAGCGTTCTCAACGCCCTTGCCTAAATTTCCGTAACCGTAAATACCAATTTTCATAAATAAAAACTTCTCTTTCTAATCTATTTTTACATAAAATGCTTCTAAAACTGCTTCATAAATTGAATTTTCATCGGGGTAAAATTCAACATATTTTTCGCCGATTTTTGTTTCTCCGCTTATATTCAAATATTCTACCTTTTCGCCTATATCTTTAGAAAGACAGGTTTTTGCAAGATAGGTAATCTCAGATAAATCCAAATCCGAAGTGAAATAAGGAGATGCTATGTTATAGTACTTAACAAGTTTCGTAAAATCCGAAACCACATTATTACCCATTTTTGTAGCAAACGCCTTTAAAAACTGCTTTTGCCTTGCCTGGCGGCGATTATTGGCATCTACATCTGTTCCTCTGCTTTGAAGATAGTAGAATGCATCATAACCTTGGAGATTTACCTTTTCGCCCTTTTTAAAGCGGGACACGGTTTCAAGGCTTGTAAGCTCAACTCCGCCGATTTCACTTGTAAGTGCAACTATGGCACCTAAATCCACCGCTACATAAGAGTTTATATTTACACCGCACAACAAACGACTTACGGCATTTTTTACATTCTCACTTCCGCCTTTTGCATCGTTCGAATAAGCAAACGAAAGACAAATCTGTCCATTTTTAGTTCCTGCAAACTTTCCGCTTTTATCGAAAAGGTCAAAATCAACCATTGATTCTCTTGAAACAGGTATAATTTTAATATCATTTGTTTTTGTATCAAGACAAGCAAGGAACAAGGTGTCCGCCTGACCGTTACTACCAATTTCCTTATCCTCATTTATCTTTCTTTTGTCAACACCAATAAAGAGGATACTTGTAACATTTTCGTTTATTTGGTACCTTGAGTCGTTATATGTGATTATATCGTCTTCAACAAAAATCTCTTCATTCTGTTCAATATTAATACCCGTATTATCAACAAGTTTTTTCTCGCCTTGTTTTATTAAAATCAAAACAGTTGCTGTAACAATAAGAATTGCAGCAAGAATTATGCTAAGTATTATAATAAAGACTTTTTTCTTGTTTGTTTTCTTTCTTTGAGGCTCATTTGCCTCTATCGCATCAATAGGTTGGTTGGTCATCAATCAAAACTCCCACAACGAGATATCTCTCGGTTTTAATGCCTGTACAGGTGCTTAGTACCACTATTTTATCATTAGTATTAACTTTAGCATTTTCAAGTATATTCTTAGTCATAGATTTAGGATTAAGCGTTTGTGAGATAAAATCTTCTAAATCTTCCTTTAAATCAAAATTAAATGAATTAAGAATATGGCGATTATCATAAACAAATGCCCCATAAATCTCGTAGGTTAATATATGCCCAGGTGTATATATATACATTTTTCGGTTTTCATTGAAAAACTCGCTATTTCTAAAACGCCTAAGGCTTCCGAACATAGTTCCGTTTTTCATATTATGGCCATAAACCACTGTAACCGAATCACTAAAATCTTTATTATTTCCCTTTTGTATATAAATTGCACCCTTAGCATTTTTCTTTTTCTCTACATTATGGTCGAGATAAAAATTTTCGTTAGAGGTATAACTTTGCAGAATAGGATAATTAACGTTTGCCTTTGGAACACTTATCCATGCTACAATCTCATCGTTAATTGCATATTGCTCTTCAAAATTTATAGGGTTTTCTACGAGCTCAATTGATGGGGCTTGCGAAGTAGGACTTGTTTGACTCGGTGGTAAAACAACATCATTTACCTTTGGGAAAACATGTATTATAAGCATAATAGCCGCTATTAAAAACACGATTATACTTAAAATTAAAATGATTTTCCACGATGTTTTTTTGTTACTCATATCTCACAGGCTTTCAAAAAATAATTATATATAATTATAAATCAAATGCGCCGTTATGTCAATAAATCGGCACAAAAAAAAGGATAGCTTTGAACAAGTCAAAACTATCCTTTTTGAGTTTACTTTTGTTTGAAAATTTTATTTACAAGTGCAGTCATCAAAATAATGATGCCGATTATTATAAAGATTATAAGCATTCCCTTTCCCATGTAAGAAAGCGATTCGCCGAATCTTTCAGGTAAAAAATTTATATCCATAGCAAATTACCTCCTCATTAACCAAAGAAATTGAGTATGATTCCACCCGCGATTACAGATGCAATCTGACCCGAAACATTAACGCCAATTGAATGCATAAGTAAGAAGTTCTGTGGGTCTTCTTTTAGTCCCATCTTATGAACGATTCTTCCTGACATCGGGAATGCAGAAATACCTGCTGCACCTATCATTGGGTTAATCTTCTTCTTTAAGAAAATATTGAGTACCTTAGAGAAGATTACACCGCCTGCAGTATCAACTATAAATGCTATAAGACCAAGACCTAATATGAGAAGTGTATCAACCTTTAAGAAAGCCTCTGCAGTCATTTGGAAAGAAACAGAAATTCCAAGGAATATGGTTACCAAATTAGCAAGAACTTTCTGTGCGGTTTCTGAAAGTGAATCAAGAACGCCGCACTCGCGGATAAGGTTACCGAACATAAGGAATCCGATAAGCGATGTTGCCTCGGGAACGATAGCCGAAACAACGATAGTGATAATAATCGGGAAAAGAATTCTTGTAGTTTTAGAAACTGCCTTTTGCTCATAAGGCATACGAATCATACGCTCTTTTTTAGTTGTGAGCAACTTTATAACAGGGGGTTGGATAATGGGAACCAAAGCCATATAAGAATATGCCGCAACCATTATAGCACCCTTATAGTTAGAATTAAGAGCATTTGCAACAGCAATAGAAGTAGGTCCATCTGCCGCACCGATAATGGCTATTGAAGCCGCATCATTATCCCCGAAGAACATTGATGCCATTGAAAGTGTGAAGAATATACCGAACTGAGCTGCCGCACCGAAAAGCATCAATTTCGGATTAGTGAGAAGCGGACCGAAGTCTATCATTGCACCTATACCGATGAAGAGAAGAAGTGGGAAAAGCTCGTTTGCTATACCTGCATTATAGAGCGTTGCGATAGGTCCATGTTCAGCCACTGCCGCAGAAAGCGGAATATTGGCAAGAATAGTACCAAAGCCCATTGGTAAAAGTAATGTAGGCTCCATTTCCTTTTTTATTGCAAGGAAAATAAGAATGGCGCCGATAAGAATCATAACGCCCTGCTGCCAAGTGAAATTTAGCAGATTTTCATAAATAATTTGCACTTTTATCTCATCCTTTAAACTTAATATGCAAAAATTATTTTACAATAATTAGTACAGAAAGTCAATAATAGAAAGTTTTAAATCTCTATTGTTTGTACCTCTTTAAAATATTTTTCGGCTAATGCCTTAGATATAACGCCTGTTTGCTCAAACTGTGTGTTAGCAGTACCCGATGCCACACCTAAACGAACGGCATCCATAAGTGAGTACCCTCGAGCTATGCCTACTGCGATACCTGAAACGGTGCTATCCCCCGAGCCAACTGCATTTTTAACATTAACTTGAGGCGGCGAAAAAAGGTAGAATTTATCCTCTATCAATGCCGCCGCACCGTCTTTACCAAGAGTTATAAGCGGCAAAGCGACACCTTTTTCTTTTAAAAACATTAATGCCTTTTTAATATCCGCATTATCTTTTACCGCATAACCTAAAAGGTTTTCAATTTCATTGCTATTTGGTTTAACCATAAAAGGCTTTTCATCTAAAACCTCTTTTACAGTATCCCCGCTTGTATCCACAATAACACATTTATTTTGTGATTTTGCTATTCGCACAAGTCGGCAATAAAATTCAGGCAAAACACCTCTTGGCAAACTGCCCGATATACACACGATATTGCTATCTTTAATATTTTCTTTATACTGCTCAATAAAGTTATTTTGCTCTTTTTCGCTCACTTCGGGGCCGTTTTCGAGAAGCTCACCCGAAAGACCTGATGAATTTGAAATGTTGACATTTGTGCGAGTTTCACCACTGATTTTTGTAAACTCTGCAACAATGCCAAGTTTTTTGGTTTCACTTTCAACGAACTGACCTGCAGTACCGCCAATAAATCCCATAGCAGTTACGTCTTCATCCAGTTCCTTGGCAACTCGAGCAACGTTTATCCCCTTTCCGCCTGCCGATATTGCAATTCGGTTTGGTCGATGCACCTCGCCCATTTTAAAATCATCAACAAAATAGACCTTATCTACTGTTGGATTTGCGGTAACTGTTAAAATCATCTTTCACTCATCCATTCTGCTATTTCCTTGTTGGTGGCATAGGAAATATCATCCTTAAAGCTTAACTTTTGAAGAATTTTTTCAAACCAGGCAAAACTTTTGCCATCCTGCTTTTGTGTTAGCTCATAGGAATGACCGTAGATGTAGAATAGTTTAGGCTCACTTCCGTTATATGCTAAAAATTCTTCGACTAAGTCTTCAATATTTTCATCATCATACTTTGCGGTTGGGTCCCATTTAAGTAAATCCTCGGGCAAATCAAATTTGCCCGTTACCGTTGCAGTTCTCGAATAAAGGGTTCCGTTTTTCCTTAAATTTTCAACCAATTCATCATCATAATGACCACCGGGATATGCAAGACCATTAACCTCATATCCACAAAGAGTAGATATTTTCTTAAAAGATTTACCTACAGTGCCCTCGAAATCCTGCGAATCACACCTATGATTTTCGGTATGAGATGCAACCTCCATACCGCGATAAGTCTCAGGTATTTCTTCGGCACTTATTCGCTCAACAACGGTGTCCTCACCATAGCGGCGAAAAGGAACTTTTTGCGAAAACTGGTCAGAAATCAAAAAGAAGGTTGCTTTCATTCCGTATTTTCTAAAAAGCTCGGCGAGGGGTCTATCATAAATCTCGCAATCATCAAAGCCGAAGGTTAAAATTTTATTTTTCATTTATCCTCTTATTACCTCAACTGTGTTTTCTCTTTGCATTTTTTCAAAAGGAATAGTCAAAATTGAACCTAAATCTTCACCGTTTAAAATCACATTTTTAATATTTTTTCCGCTACCAAGCATTTTAATATCAAAGGTTCTTTCGCCGAAGTGAAGATTATTAAGTTCTAATTCTTCACCCGAATACGGATAAAAATTAAGTCCTTTTTCATCAAAATCAACACCAACAAAGGCGTGAACAATCGAGTTATAGAAGCCTCTCATATTATATCCGTGCCAGGTGCCGCAACGAGCGTTCCAATTATCATAAGGCACTTCCATATCATTATCATAGCAGGAAACACCCTCGGGGCACATAAGCTTTTCAGTCCAATACTCAACCCAAGAAGTATACTGATTTATAAGGTCGGGGCGGTCGTATTTATTGATAAGCCTTATATAAAACTCGCTCATAACAGTCCACCAACAGTGAAGCTGATTTGCATCGGCATCATAAGCCTCGCACCACTCGGGCACAGGGCGAATTCCCGATGGAGAAACGAGGTTTTCCTCATAGAATTTGAGATACTGCTCACCGCGTTTTTCAACCAATTCGCCGCAGTAGTTATTTTCCCACTTAACTGCATTATTTGTGGGAACATTTCGTTTTTCGTATGTAGTAGCTTCAACCGAAGAATCAATAAATCCGATTTTCTCGTTATACATAATATCTTCGAAGTTTTTAAGCATTCTATCGGCAAAGGCTTTGCAGTTTTGCTCGGTTTCACTGTCACCCATAGCTTTTGCCAATTTTTCCATAGACCTTATAGCGCAATAACTAACGGTATTGTTAAAGGTACTGATATCGTTACCTGTTTCGTTAACTAAAACTCTATGGTCGGGATAGAGCGAGGTTCCGATGCAAAAACCTGTGTTATTTACTTCGCTATTAAATATAGTCTTAACAAGTTTTTTAGCGTAAGTGTAGTGTTTTGCGAAATCGCCGCCCGAAATACGATAAAGGTCTAAAAGTGTTATATACATTCCCTGTGCAGGTGGTGGTGCCGCGGAATCGCTTACCGACATATCAAGACCGAACGCATGCGCTATTCCAAGTTCGGGATGAGAATATTTTTCAAAGCATTCAAGCATATCTCCGATAGCCTTGTTATCTCCCCAATAGAAAACGCAGTTGTTTGAGGTCATAGTATCCCAACCCCAAACCCAATAGTTTGTAGATTGTGCTCGGAGTGCCCCCTTAACATCAATAGTTTTAAGTGACTCGTGATACATGGGGGCGAGTTCAAAGAATTGATTTAGCAAGGGGTGGCTAGATTTTAGCACAGGCTTTCTTTTTGCTACGTTTTCATATCTTTCATACTGCTTTTCGATAGCCTGCTTGTAGCTTTCAAAGTTTCCTGTTTCTCCATTTGATACGCTAAGGCAAAGAACTGTTTCTTCCCCTGCTTTCAAATCATTAAGTGTGAGTATATATTTTGTGTTTTTAGGAGTTTGACGGAAAGATAATTCTTTATTTGAAGAGAATGAAACAAAGGTTTCAGAACCGTTTTC
>JAZUMI010000110.1:0-2914 GCA_045603505.1 Acutalibacteraceae bacterium | reverse complement strand
TTTTAATTATCAAATATTTTATCAATCATTTATATTTTAATCAATCCTGATTTGCAGGATAATTCCTGTTTATGTATATTTGTAATGTAATAAATGATATATAAAACAATTATGATGAAGACGGTAATTTTCGCAAGAGTTTCAACAAGTGTTCAAGAATACGATAGACAAGTAAATGAACTGACAGCATTAGCCAACGGTAATGGTTGGAGTGTTGAGGCTGTGTTTGCCGAAAAGATTTCGGGGGCAAAGGCAAATACAGAACGTACCGAACTTCTGAATATGATAAACTATGTTGAGGCTAACCATATAAATAAGGTATTGGTTACGGAACTATCTCGCTTGGGTCGTGATACCTTGCAAGTGTTGGAGGTAATCGAAATGCTGAATGGTAAGGGTATCAGTCTTTACATCCAAAACTACAATATCGAGACATTGACTAAGGAAGGTAAGGTTAATGCAATGAGCCAATTCTTGATAACCATTTTGGCAGAGGTTGCACGAATGGAACGCAAGACCATTCGGGAAAGAGTGGAAAGCGGTTACAAGAACTATCGTGCAGCAGGTGGTAAGGTTGGTCGTAAAGCAGGTTATCAGAAGTCTGAATCGGATATGAAAGAGCAGTATGTTGAAGAAATCAAGCTCTTGAAGAAAGGGTATTCATTACGGAACATTGCCAAGATTACGGGTACATCTATCAATACCATACGCAAATGCAAGGGGTTCATCTGATTTTGTTTTGTAAAATCTTTTTGGTATATTTGAACATATCACAAGAGATTTTTGAAATACTGAAACAACGGAAGTCGCAAATTAGGTGTCGGGAAGCCAGCGACAAACGGAGAAAAGTTGATATTATAGGTCATTTAGATTATATCAAAAATTGATAAGGTGGATTATCAAAAATATTAAGTCGGATATAAATTGCAATGATATTATATATAATAAGGTATAAGCAAAAACTGAACGATAGTTCATATTTTAGCCATTCCTTGAAGAAGTAGGTTTATTGCAAACACGAAAGGTAACGGTCAGGTATTTGCCGACAATCGGTTTGCCGTTACTGAATGGCTATCAAATACCAAAGATAAGTGTCAAGCGAGACACGGAGAAAATTTTCAGATAAATGGTAACTTATAAAGATTATGAGGAGTATTTTAACCATTTAGGAATATCAGAGACGGAAGCCAATGCCGTAATCAAATATATGTATTCATTGGCAGAAATAGGTATAAATGTTTTAAATGAAAATAAAATCGAATGTCATGAAAAATTGCGTAATATGGACGAGGGTATCAACCAAACGTCAAGAGGATAACGGAGGGTCGTTGGATAATCAACGATGCAAGTGCGAAGCATTTGCAAAGCAGAACGGATATAGGATAAAAGGTTATTTTGGCGGTACTCACGAATCCGCCAAAACACCTGGTCCTTTATTGAAAGAAATGTACAAGGCAATAAAGAAGGATAAAGCGATAACTCATATCATCGTTGCTGCTGCCGATAGATTTAGTAGAAATGTTGGGCAGGCTGCTACTATTATTGACGAATTGCTGAAACATAAGGTAATCATTGTAGATGCTTCTACAGGTATGGATACATCTACCTCAATGGGTAAGGCAATGATTAAAGTAAATCTTACGTTAGCGGAATGGAATAATGAAGACCGTGCAGATAAATGTACATCGGGACGAAAACATTGTCTCGAAAGCGGTGTTTATGTGGGTGCTGCCAAAGCATTGGGATATGATAAACATGGTAAGTCAATGGGGACAACCTTCACTATCAATGATAAAGGTAGGTTAATCGCAAAGGCTTTTAGGTGGAAGTTGCAAGGCTTGGCAAATCACCAGATATTAAGCAGGCTCTCAACTGTCGGGTTGGATATGAGCAAACAGAAGTTGCATAAGATATTGACTAATCCTTTCTATGCAGGTAAAATCCGACACAAGATGTTGGACGGTAAGTTAGTGGACGGAAACCAACCGAAGATAGTCAGCTATGAAGATTTTCTAAAGGTGCAGGAAATTATGAGTGGTAGGACGGGAGTATATAAGCACAAGAAGGAAACACCTCGTTTCCCATTGAAGCGACATGTATTGTGTTCCAAAGACCATACACCATTTACGGCATACACCGTAAAGAAAAAGAATATAGACTACTACAAATGTAATTTGAATGGTTGTAAGACCAATGTGTCGGCAAAGAAGTTGCATAATAGATATGAAGATGTATTGCGTTTCTACAACATTCCTGACGCTTTAAAGCCAATCCTGCACGGGGTTGTATCAACTATGATGCTTTCGGAAAATGAAGAGCAGGAAAGGCAGGAAATCGTCTTAAAGAAGCAAAGAACGGAGTGTTTGAACAAGTTGAAGACCTGTAAGATGAGGTTTGGTATGGGAGATATTGATGAAGATGTTTATCAAACGACCAATGAAATGCTTCAAGAAAAGTTGGATAAAATTGAGCTGGAATTAGCAAAGTGCCGAAAAGATTTATCGAACCTTGACGGAGACGTAAATGAAGTGCTTGCAATGTGCTGTAAATTAGATTGTTTGTGGAAAGATTCTTCTTTAGAAACAAGCCAAAAGCTACAAAATCTCCTCTTTCCCGAAGGGATTTTATGGGACAAGGAAAAAGACGATTATCGAACCTTTAACGAAAACGAAGCTCTCGCTGTAATTGCGAGAGTTTCAAGTAGTTATAAAAATAAAAAAGAGGATTTTCCCGAAGAAAAATCCTCTAAAGTAAACTTGTGCGCGCGAAGGGACTCGAACCCCCACGCCTCACGGCACTAGATCCTAAGTCTAGCGCGGCTACCAATTACGCCACGCGCGCATTGCTTGGGGTAAGCGAGTGCAAAGGTAGCCAAAAAAAATGAATTACCAAATTTTTTCGCTATTTTATCCCA
>JAZUMI010000109.1:0-7504 GCA_045603505.1 Acutalibacteraceae bacterium | reverse complement strand
CGGCAATATCTTCATAGGCTTTGCAATTCTTATCTTCGGTATGGACCTTATGAGTGATTCTATGGTTTCGGTTAGAACGCTTCCCGGTTTTGATACCTTCCTTGCAACACTCAAAAGCCCGATTATAGCACTTCTCATTTCAACTGCTTTCACGGGTGTTATCCAGTCGAGTGCTGCTACTATCGGTATTGTTCAAGCTCTTGCTCTCTCGGGCGGTGGTATTACATGGGAAATGGCTATTCCGCTTGTGCTTGGTGCTAATATCGGTACCTGTGTTACTGCTCTTATCGGTGCTCTCGGCACTAACAAAAATGCAAAGCGCGTTGTTATTATGCACTTCTCGGTTAATGTTTTCGGCTCGATAGTTTGTATGATAATTATGTATGTGTTAAAGGCGTTTGGCGTTTCGATTTTAACCACCGAAATCGCTATGGTTGGTGTTGCTATCGTTCATACCCTCTTCAACGGTATTAACACAGTTCTTCTTCTCCCAATTAAGAAGTTAATTGTTAAATTCTGTACGATTGTTGTTCCCGATAAGGAAGAAAAACAACATACCGTATTTTTGGACGAGCGTATCTTCAACAATGTTCCGCTTGCTATCAGCGAGTGTACACGACTTGCGGTTGAAATGGCAAACGCAACCCGCCTTGCAATATTTGATTCAATCGAACTCTTAAAGGGTTATGACGAAGAGAAAACTGCGGAAATCAGGGAACAGGAAAAGCTTATTGATAAATATGAGGACAAGCTTGGAACATATCTTGTTAGACTTTCTAACCATCAGCTCTCAGAGCTTGATTCGCATAGGGTGGCAAGACTTCTTCACAGTATCGGAGACTATGAGCGAATGAGTGACCACGCACTTAATATTTGCAAGGTTGCTGAAGAGATGCACACAAAGGGCATCAAGTTCTCGCCTGATGCAACGAAGGAAATCGAAACCGTTACAGCGGCTATTGTTGAAATTCTTGATATGACGGTTGATTCGTTCGCCAACGATGATGCCGAACTTGCACTTCATGTTGAACCGCTTGAGCAGGTTATTGATGGACTTAAGAAAACACTTAAAAAGCGTCACATCGAGCGTTTACAAGCGGGCGAATGCACAATCGAGCTCGGCTTTGTATTTACCGACCTGCTTTCTAACTACGAAAGAATTTCCGACCACTGCTCGAACATTGCAGTTTATACTATGCAGCTTCGTGGCGACAGCTTTGATGCGCATAAGTATCTTCGTGAAATTAAGAGCAATGCGGTTGATAAGTTTATGGATGAATTTAGTATTTATGAGAAGAAATATTCGGTGTAAAATATGAATTTTTATAAGTTTGATGATAAATCGGTGCGCCTTATCGGTAGGTGGGGCGCATACAGAAGAAATGTTGCCGCAACCGCAAACGGTGCGAAGATAGAAATCGCATTTCGCGGCACCATGGCAGTTCTTCACTTTAATATGGCGGAAAACTGCGAATTTGTTCCGCATCTTTGGATAAGTGTTGATGGCGGCGCCAAGGTTGAGTCGGCAGTGCAGAGATATATTAGGGTTGAGTGCGAAGAAAATGCCGAGCACGTTATAACCGTTATTATGAAATCTTCGGTTGAGCCGCAGCAAAGGTGGTATGCTCCACTCGTTGCAAAGGTTGAATTTGAGGGATATGAAGCGCAAGAGAGCGCCACCTTGCCCGAAAATAACAAGAAGATTATCGAGTTTGTTGGCGATAGTATCACCGAGGGTGTTCTTGTTGATGCATCCTATGCACCCGATAAAACCTACGAAGGCAAAAACCGACCTTTTCAGGATGATTCAACTGCTACCTATGCCTATATTACCGCAAAGAATTTAGGACTTGAGCCGATTATTATGGGATATGGTGCGGTAGGCCTAACGCACAGCGGTCAAGGAAGTGTTCCCGAATCGAACATTTCTTATCCTTACTGCTTTGATGGTGCCCCCATTTCTCACAAACCCGATTATATTGTTATAAACCTTGGCACCAACGATAGATGGAGCGAGGAAACAAGGGCGAATATGCCCACCAAATATAAGGAGTTTTTAGGCCTTCTTATAAAAATGCAACCGCAGGCTAAAATTGCCGCTATGATACCCTTTGTCAACTGTTTCAGCGATGAAATCAAGGGTGTTGTTAAGGAATTTAACGAGGAAAACGGAACGGATATTAGGGTTGTTGATACTGCGGGTTGGCTTCCCGCCGAGCCGCTTCACCCCTTGCGTGACGGACACAAAATTGCGGCAGAAAAATTAACCCCGATATTAAAAGAGTATTTTAATCTCTAAAGAGGTGTTTAAAATGAAAAAAACCATAACAATTTGCTTTGCCAATAATAAGGGCGGAAGCGGAAAATCAACCACCTGCGCCAATGTGGGCTACGAATTATCCAAAATGGGATATAAGGTATTGCTCATTGATGGCGATATGCAAATGAATCTATCCCTCTCTTTTTTAGATGAGGATAGGGTGCTCGAAACTGCAAAGAACGGCGAAAACCTTTATACTGCGGTTAAAGAGCAAAAGGATATAAAGGAATTTATTTTAAACACAGGATATGAAAATCTGGATTTAGTTCCTTCTTCAACACTTATGAGCTCTATTGAATATGAGCTTTTCACCAAGTGGCAAAGAGAATTTATCCTTCGTAAATGCCTTAAAAATGTTAAGGAGAGTGGTGTTTATGATTTCATTCTCCTCGATGCTCCTCCAACACTCGGCGGCTGGGTTATGAATTTGCTTTGTGCTAGTGACCACCTCATAATTCCCGTTGAGGCAAGCCCTTGGGGACTTTTCGGTCTTGCAAATATGTTTGAGTTTGTTGCAACCGTTAAGGAGTTATCGCCCGAGCTTAACCTTTTGGGTGTGGCGGTTACTAAGGTTTACGAAAGAAAGAACTATTTCAAGCAAACGGTTGAATATTTAAGCGAAACACCCGATGTGTATCTATTTGAGAATTATATAAGGGTGGATAGCTCGATAGAATGGGCGCAGGATAACTGCAAACCCGTTGCGGTTTATAAACCAAGCGCACGAAGTGCGAAAGAATATAAGGCATTAGCCGAGGAGGTAATTGGTCTTGTCAATAGGTAAAAACAGTATCGAAAGAGCGGCGGCAGCAACAAAAACTGCCCCCAAAAAACAGGTTAAAAAAGAGGTTGTAGAGGAAAAGGTAACACCTCCCGCAGCTGCACCTAAAAAAACTGCAACCAAAACAACAACTACAAAAAAGGCGACAAAGCCGGTAGCAAAGAAGGAAACAAAAACAACTGCTCCCAAAAAGGAAGCTCCAAAGAGCAATCCTGCTCCAAAGCAGAGTGCACCTAAAAAGGATACCGTAAGAGAAGAAAAGTTTAAAATGATTCACGTTGGCGATAATATGCCTACATATCTTCTTTAATTATGAAGAGTGGTCTTTCGTCCCGCTTTTTCCTAACGCTCACGCTTTTTAGCCTTATCGGTCAGGTAGCGTGGGTTGTGGAGAATATGTATTTTAATGTGTTTATCTATAATATGTTTTCGGCAAGCGCCGAAGATATTTCTCTTATGGTAAGTGCATCTGCGGTGGCGGCAACGCTAACCACCGTTTTTATGGGTGCACTTTCGGATAGAGTTGGCAAACGCAAAATATTTATGTGTGCAGGGTATATACTTTGGGGAATCTCAATTTTCTTATTTACTCTGCTTAAAGCCGATATAATAAGCAAGGCCTTTCCGTTAGCGGCATCTGCGGCGGCGGTTGGAATAACGCTTACTATAATACTCGATTGCTTGATGACCTTTTTTGGCTCCACCGCTAACGATGCGGCATTTAATGCCTGGCTTACCGATAGCGCAGATTCTTCGAACAGAGGAATAGCCGAGGGGATAAACGCGATGATGCCGCTTGTTGCAATCCTCGTTGTTTTCGGCTCGTTTATGTTCTTTGATTTGAAACTCGCTTCGAGTTGGACTATTATATTTGCCGCTATAGGAACAGTAGTAATCCTTATCGGTATTTTAGGCCTTTTCATAATCGAAGAGCCAAAGATGCTCCCGAGCAAAACAGGATATTTTTATAATATCTTTTATGGCTTTAGAGCTTCAACCGTAAAGCAAAACAAAAAACTTTATGTTTTCCTCGTAGCCTTTGCGGTATTTAATATTTCTATTCAAATATTTATGCCCTATCTCATTATTTACTATGAGAAATCGCTCAAAATGGCAAACTATGTGTTTATTATGGCTCCCGCCATTATTCTCGCCTCGGTTTGCACATTTTTCTGGGGCAAACTTTATGATAAGCGCGGTTTTAAGTTTAGTTCAACCTTTTCCATTATCTTTTTAGCGCTCGGATACATCATTTTGTTTTTTACAAAGGGTGTAATTCCTGTATTTATCGGCTCACTTCTTATGATGTGCGGATATCTTTCGGGCATGGCGGTGTTTGGCGCAGCGATAAGGGATAACATTCCGAAACATAAGGCGGGAATGTTTCAGGGACTTCGCATCTTCTCTCAGGTGCTTATCCCTGGTGTTATAGGTCCCGCTATCGGAGCCGCAGTGCTAAAGGGTGCCGAAACGATAACTAACAGTGATGGCACAGTTTCGTTTTTACCAAATGCGAATATATTCCTTGCCGCACTTGTTGTATTAGTTTTACTTATTCCGTTTTTATCGGTTTTATTTAAAGGAGAAAAGAATTAAAAAACACAGTCTTTCGACTGTGTTTTTTTTATAATTACTTTCCTGTAAAATCTCTATCTATTGTTATAACACAAACATAGGTTTTATTAATATCCTTTGCAAATGTACCGATTTGCTCGATAATATCATTATCCTTAGTACTTATATCACTCGGAATCACAACATCGAAAATGAGGTTTGTTTGATTCTGTCCAAACGGAGTCATGCGGAAGTCATGCAGAGTAAGGCGAGGGTCAATTAGGAGAATTGCATCTGCAATGCTTTTTCTCACTTCGCCAACGGTTTCATCGTCTGTATCAATGGGGTCCATGTGGATAACGAGTTCAATATCAAGTCTTTCCTTAACGAGTTTTTCGCAAAGGTCAATCTTTTCGTGGCAGAGAACAATATCGCTGTTTTGCGGAATTTCAACATGCACAGAGGCAAACTGTCTGCCGGGTCCATAGTTGTGAATAATAAGGTCGTGTATGCCTAAAAATTCGGGGAAAGAAAGAATTTCCTTTTCAAGCGCAGCAACCGTTTCCTTATCGGCGGGCGCACCTAAAATACTGTTAAAGGTTTCTTTTGCAGAAGAGAGTCCGGAGAAGATGATAAACAGTCCCACAAAGAATGCAAGAACGGCATCGAGATTAAACGGAACATTTACAAACATCGAAACAATAGCGCAAATAAGAATTACCGAGGTTGAAATACAATCATTAACGCTATCCTGTGCAGAGGCTAAAAGTGTGCCCGAATCAATTTTTTTGCCTAAGTTTCGGTTAAAGGCAAAAAGCCAGAGCTTAACGATAACCGAAATGGCAAGAATTATAACGGCGATGGGGGTGTATGTAGGAGCCTTAGCGCCTGTGAAAAGCGCTTCCGCCGAAGAAGATATAAGTTCAACCCCCACAAGCAGTATTAACATACAAACTATAAAAGAGGACATATATTCGGCTCTTCCATGACCAAACGGATGGTCGCGGTCAGCAGGTTTGCCGGCAAGCTTAAAGCCGATAAAGGCTATAACCGATGAACCCATATCCGAAAGGTTGTTAAGACCATCTGCCAATATTGACATACTGCCCGTTATAGCGGCGGCAATGAGTTTTATAACACAAAGAAGTATATTAGAGGCGATGCCAACGGCACCGCCTAATTTTCCGTAACTTTCTCGCACTCGTTTATCCTTTGTGTTATCACTGTTTTTTACAAAAAGGTGTACAAGAAAATTTGTCATTATAATTTTGCTCCTTTTGTACCCTTGCTACCAAACGAAACACCCGAAAGGATATTTGTTTTAATAGTAAAGGTTAAATTCTCGCGGTTACGCTCACGGCGGAAAGCAAGTTCTATCATTCTATCAAGGAGTTCGGTATATTTAACACCGCTTGCCTCCCAAAGATAAAAGGCAAGGGAACCAGGGATAGTGTTGATTTCATTAGCATAAACGCGATTTTCGGCAGTATCGAGCATAAAGTCAATACGAACAACGCCGTTAGCACCGATAGCCTTAAAAATTTTGCAAGAAAGCTCCTTGATTTCGTTTGATAATTCTTCCGGAATATCGGCAGGGATTTTTCTGCCGAGGGAAGCCATACCCTTTGATGCACCCGATTTCGAGCCGCCCATATATTTATCCTCATAAGAGAGAATTTCATCGTTCATAAAAGGCTCTTCGCAAACACTGGCAATACAAGAATCGGCATCGCCAAGCACAGAGCAGTTGATTTCACGCAAGTTTTCAATAGCTCGTTCAATAAGCACTTTATCCGAGAATGAAACGGCAAGGCTCATAGCCTCATCGAACTTTTCAAGTTCGCTAACCTTGGTAATGCCAACGCTTGAGCCCAAGTTAACAGGCTTAACGATAAGCGGAAGTCCGATTTGCTCTATAATTTTTTTGGTTAATTCTTCTTTATCTTGCGCATATTCTCTTGAGCGTATTTCTATACAGTCAAGCACGGGAACACCTGCACGCTTTACAACATCTTTGAAAACGGCCTTATCCATACCAACGGCACTCGAAAGGATATCGCATCCAACGTAAGGCAGACCTAAATATTCAAAGTAGCCCTGAATGGTGCCATCTTCACAGTTTGTTCCGTGAACAACGGGGAAAGCAACATCAATGGTAACATCCTTCGCCTTTGAGAAAACACCCTTGCTTTCATATTTCATAACAACGCTATCTTCACTTCTTGCAAAAAACACCTTGCGGCATTTTTTATAAAGTGCAGGAAGGTCACGGTATTCTTCTATTGTAAAGAGGGCATCCCCTGTATACATTTCTCCCTCTTTGGTTACATAAACGGGGGTTATATCGTATTTTTTACGGTCTACTGCGCGCATAGCCTGAACTGCCGAGATTATCGAAACCTCGTGCTCAACCGAGCGGCAACCAAAAAAGAATGCTACATTTGTTTTCATAATAATCACCATATCCTTTCAGGACACAAAGCGCGATGAATAATCACAGATATGGTGATTATTATAACGCATGTGCCACGGTTGCCACTTGGTTGGCGAGTGGCACGCGCCCTATTGTTTTTTTAGCGTGATTTTTCACGCTAATCACCTTTCTAATTTAGGTAGTTATCGGGTAGGTCGTTTTCAATAAGTAAAACGGTGTTTTTATCGGCAAGGGTAGCGTAAAGAGCGTTTGCCCCGGCAAAACTTGAAACAGTGAAGAGATTTTCTTCTTGAAAGCCGTGCTCTAAAACGCCATCCTTTATAGGAACACTCCTGTTTTTACCAACGAGAATAATTATATCACATTTCTCTGCGGCATTAAAGCCTAAATTTTTATTATATTCATATTCCTTTGC
>JAZUMI010000108.1:0-18972 GCA_045603505.1 Acutalibacteraceae bacterium | reverse complement strand
CCATCAACAAGCTCAAATTTATCATTCATAAACACAGGTCTTATTGAATAGTATTTGCTCTCACATCCATAAAGCAAGGTATCATCGTTAGCAGTTCCCGGTGCTACCTTATCAAGCGCATAGATAGTTTCAATTATGTTGCTTAAAATTCTATGTGGCAAAACGAGTGAAATATCACCCGCTGTTGCTTTAAGGGTTGGGATAACGGTATTCTGAGATAAACGATGGGCGTTTGTTCTTCGTCCTCTTACCAAGTCGCCGAAACGCTGCACGATAACATTTCCGTTACCTATCATATTTGCAAGGCGGGAAATGTTTTCGGCATATTCTGTGGGTTGGTCAAATGGCTCTGTAAAACGTATACTCGAAAGAATTGCAAAGTTGCAGTTATCGGTCTTTTTATCCGCCTCGGCAAACGAGTGGCCGTTTGCGGTGATAATTCCGTGGTTGTTTTCGGCAGAAACAAGACCGCCTTTATTAAAGCAGAACATTCTGCACCTATCTTCGAACGTCTTAGTTTTATAGAGAATTTTCGGCTCATAAATCTTATCGGAAAACTCGCGCCAAATGATATCCTTCATCTCAACACGAACACCGATATCTATATGATTAGAGCGGGTTTTAACATCAAAATCCTTGCAAAATCCGTTAACGAAATTAGCTCCGCCTCTACCCGTTGCGATAATGATTTTTTTAGCATTTAGTTTTTCACCGTTTGTGAAAATAAGGGTATAATACTCGCCGTTCTTTTCAACCTTTTCACAGTCAAAAAACTTCTTCATCTCGACGCCCATATTATCGAGCGCGGCGATAAGATTTTGCATTGTTATATAATTGTTATCGGTGCCTAAATGCTTAACATTCATATCAAGCAAACGGAGATTATTTTGTATACATTTAAGTTTTAATTCATCGTTTGATTTATAAACTATGGGTATACCCGAGGTGCAATACTTATTGAGAATTTTATCAACCTCATCAATATAGCGATTTGCCCTTTCCTCGCCGAGTTCTTCGCCAAGCGTTCCGCCATAGGCAGTGCCGAGGTTAAATTTACCGTCTGAAAAAGCACCTGCACCTGCATAACCGCTCGTTATACTGCAAGTTTTACAGTGAAGGCAAGGACTGTTCTTACCTGCAGGACAATGCCTTTTTTCAAGTGTATTTCCCCTCTCGGTTATAACTATACTGATATTGCTATTCTTTTCTTTTAAACGATAAGCCGCCATAAGACCGCCTATACCACCGCCAATAATCGCAACATCAAAGTTTTTTAAATCTGACATATTATTTACCTTCCTTTTCTTCGCGGAAAAGTTCTAACGCCTTTACTATTACATCATCCATATCAAAATACTTATAAAGGCCAAGCCTTCCGCCGAAGATAATTCTTTTTTCTTTTTTGCTAAGGTTTTTATACTCACTGTAAAGATGAGTATTTATTTCATCGTTTACAGGATAATACGGTTCGAGGCCCTCTTTCCAATCGGTTGGATATTCACGTGTTATAATCGTTCTTTCGGTCTCTTTAAAATTAAAATGTTTGTGTTCTATTATTCGTGTATAGGGCGTTTTCCTATCAGTAAAATTTACCACCGCATTACCCTGATAATCGGGTATATCGAGTGTTTCGGTTTCGAACTTCAAACTACGGTATTCGAGTTTGCCGAGACAGTATGAGAAATACTCATCAATAGCGCCGGTATATACAACCCTATCACATATTTTCAAATATTCCTCTTTCTTTTCAAGAAAGTTTTCGTTAAGTTTTACTTCTATTCCCTCAAGAAGTTTTTCTATCAAATAGGTGTATCCTTTTTCGGGGATACCTTGATACCTATCATTAAAGTAATTGTTATTATAGGTAAAACGTACGGGAAGCCTTTTAATTATAAAGGCGGGTAAATCTTTGCAATCTCTTCCCCATTGTTTTTCGGTGTAGCCTTTAACAAGTTTATCATACAAATCTCTGCCAACAAGACCTATCGCCTGTTCTTCCAGATTTTTCGGCTTTCCCTTTATTTCGCTTCTTTGCTTTTCTAGAACAGCCCTTGCCTCCTGCGGAGTTGCCACACCGAACATTCTTGCAAATGTGTTCATATTGAAGGGCAGATTATAAATCTCTCCACAATAGTTTGCAATGGGCGAATTTATAAAGTTATTGAACCTACAAAAGCCATTCACAAAATCCCATATTTCCTTATTATCGGTATGGAAAATATGGGCGCCGTACCTATGAACATCTATTCCCTCTCGTCTTTCGGTATAGATGTTTCCGCCTATATGTGAACGCTTTTCAATTACCAAACATTTTTTACCTATTTTAGTTGCTTGATTTGCAAAAACCGAGCCAAAAAGACCTGCTCCCACCACAAGATAATCGTACTTCACAGTGCCAACCTCCTCTATATTTAAGGATTTGACACCACCCTAAAATTATACTATTTATATATTCTTGTGTCAAGAAAAAACCCCGCCGATATATCGGCGGTGCATATAAAAACCATTTGATGTCGAAGGGGAAACGACATCAACAGATTTTTAGTTGTTTGCAGGGCTTTATTTCGCTCTCCTGTTTGTTTATCCTGAATTTATATTCTATGTATTTCTCACTTTCATTCTTTTTAAAGGAAACATCCATCATAGAATCTTCAATAACTGCTACACATTTTTCAAGGGAATTTAAAAGAATTCTTGTATCCCCCATAAGATTTTTTATCTGCGGTTCGGGGTCGGTGTGAACGGGTTCATAATTTTCTTCCCTTGGTTTGTTTAGCCCATTTATCATCTCTTCGGTTTGTTTAACATTCAAACCTTCTTTAATTACAACACCAAGCAATTCTTCTCGTGAAAGTTCATCAACCGATAAAAGAAGTCTTGCGTGTTCACTTGTAAGACAAGCCGCAACAATTTTCTTTTGCAAACTCTCATCTAACCTTAGAAGTCTTAACTTTTTTGATAGTTCATTCTCACTAACTCCGAGTCTCAAAGCCGCTTCTGTCAAGGTTAGTCGGTAACGTATAATAAGGTTGCTTATACTTCTTGCCTCTTCAAAAAAAGAAAGCGGTTTGTGTTGGAGATTGTTCGTCAGCGCAAAAAAAGCCGCAGTTTTTTCATCAACAAGATACTGGACACACGGCACCCTCCTAAGTCCTGCCGCAACCGCCGCACGCAGTCTTCTCTCGCCCGAAATAATTTCATATGCATCTCCATTTTTTCGCACCGAAATTGGCTCCACCATACCGAGTGCCGATATGCTTTTTGAAAGTGTACGGATTTCATTTTCATCAAAATTACTTCTCGGCGTATTACGCGATATTCTGATTTTTTCAGGCTTTAGCATTATTATCTTGTTTTGGGTAAATCTGCGCATAACTGCCTCCTTTATTTTCTTGTATTTATTATCCCAAAACATTTTTATTCCGTCAAGAAAAACACATCGGGCAAATTCGATATAAAAAAACAAAAACAACCGCATCAAAGCGGTTGTTTTGCAATTTTTGCAGATATTCTGGGATATTTTGACGGGGTTTGCGATATTTTCTTTATTAAAATGAAACTTCTTTGTTCTTCCCCCGTAAGTGTTTCGCATATAATATTAGGTTTTGAGCCACCGAGCGTTTTAAGCGCAGTATAACTTTGCTTTGCCTCATCCTGTGCCGAAGGTCCTTTCATGGCCACAAACATTCCGCCCACCTTTACAAATGGAAGACAATATTCCGAAAGAGTAGGCAACGCTGCAACCGCTCTCGCACAAGCAATATCATACTTTTCTCGGTGCTTCGCACTCTTACCGCCCTCCTCTGCCCGAAGGTGCACGAGTTCTACGTCTTGAAGTCCTAATTCATTAACAACTGTTTCGAGAAACACAAGACGTTTATTAAGACTATCAAGCAAGGTAAGTTTTATATCAGGCTTTATAATCTTAAGCACCATACCGGGGAAGCCTGCGCCTGTGCCTACATCTATAACCTTATCGCCACCGCACACCTCAACATTTTTAAAGAAAAGTATACAATCATAAAAATGTTTATATAACACCTCTTCAGGTTCGGTAATAGCGGTAAGATTTATCTTTTCGTTCCACGAAAGCAAGAGGTTTCCGTAGAGATTTAGTCTTTGCTTTGCAGTTTCATCAATGGTTACTCCAAAACCCTCACAAAGTGGAACTATTTTCTCAATGTTAAAATCAATCATATTTTTCACTGTATGCTTCTAATCTGTATATCGGTTGACCGAGCGAAGCAAATCTATGTTCATATTCTGTTTCTATATTTCCTTCAAAATCACTTGCGTGTAAATCAAGCGAAACGTTCTTGATTTTAAAGTTTGCAAGGGTGAACTGCTCAATAGAAAACTCAAAAAAGTGCATATTATCGGTTTTCTGATGTATTTGCGCACCGTTTTTAAGAATTCTTCTGTAAATTTTCAAGAAATTTATATGGGTAAGCCTGTGACTTGCATAACTTTTTTTAGGAAAGGGACAGGAAAAATTAAGGAAAATTCCCTCAATGCTTTTTCCCCTTATATGCCTTTCAAGATATTCTGCACCGCACTTTATAAAACGCAGATTAGAAATACCGTTACGTTTTGCCGTTTCACATGCCTCAACAATAACATTTGCACTCTTTTCAATTGCAATAAGGTTGATTTCCGGATGTGCCGCAGCATATTCGTTAGCGAATTTTCCCTTGCCGCACCCGATTTCAAGAAACAACGGCTTATCATTTCCGAACCACTCTGCAAAATCTATATATTCTTTATTGTTAACGGCGGTGCTAAAGTTTCTATCCTCGCTATGACTAATATAAAGATAATCTGAAACAGCGCTTAGCCTTTCTTCCAGATTCTTCTTTTTGCGCATTCTCATAGTTAACTGAAGCTTGGTACAGAACTCTTATTGGCAATGCAAACCCATGAGTTACCTGCATTCACTGTTAGAGGACTTCCATCTAAATTGGTGAAAACAAATCCCGATGAAGCATTACCTTTACTCCAATTAATCTTTGTATATGTGCCGTTTACACAGTAATAGCCCTCACCTTTTGTAAGGTCAATATTTTTATGATATCCATCACTATAATTTGAAATGTTTGTCATAAGTACAAATACATTTTTGAAGTTCTCGGTGTTTCCTGTTATGGAATCTTTACGGAGAGTATCTCTGAAATAGCGTGTGTATTTACCCTTTTCTGCATCATATTTAAATACAGTTTTATAGGATGTAGAGAACGGAACACTTACAGAATTTGCAGTATCGGTAAATGTAACATTTGTTTTTTCATCTGCAAAGTTCTGCCATGTAGCATCACTCTTTCTCTCGGTTTTATGTGCCTTAGAAATATTGTTCCAAAGTTTATCGCCGAAAGCATAAAGGGTGTGTTCCTGAGCAAGACCGTTCTTAACTCTAATTCCGCCGTTTGAAGTTCCGAGAACAAGGCGGTCTACATCCTTAAGGTGTGGTGTACAGTATGTTTTATCTTCGCCGTGATGAACATAAATAGCATTATGACCCATTGCCAAATCTACATAGGCATAACGAGCAGAACGAACTGTTCCGATTTTCTCTGCCTTGGTTATATCCTGAAATACCGCAAGAAGACGGGTAATTCCACCCTCAACCTCGGTTTCGTAAACGATATCGGCTTTATCAAGACCCGCCTGAACAGGTTGTGCAACACTTATATTGTTAACCATAATTGCAACAGGACGGCGGTTTGCCACTTCCTTTGAATTTATATTTGTTTCGCCTGTAAGGGCATTCATATAAACAGTTGGCTCTTCCTTAACCTGTGAGGAAACCTGACTGCTTGAATTAGCAGAAGTAGGCTCACTGGTTGTTTCCTTATCGGAACAACCAACAGCAAAAATCAGCAGTGTACACATCAAAAGTGCTAAAATTCTTTTTTTCATTTTAAATCTTTCCTTTCCCGAATCTTTTCGATTCACATCACATACGATTATACAATATATCATTACGGTTTTCAATATTATTCTATAAATTTTTTTACCAAATTTTCCACATATTGTTGTTTATAGAAAAAACAATTGCCACATAATGTATACTGTGTGTTTCATTGTTAAAGCACAACTGGTTATGTCAAAAAGTTTCATTTTGGATATTTACGTAATACCAAAAATGTAATACAATTTTAAAAAACTTTGTGATAGAAGGTTGTTTTATGTCTTACAAAAGAATTCTAACCATTCAGGATATTTCCTGTGTGGGCCAATGCTCACTCACAGTTGCTCTGCCGATAATTTCTGCATGTGGGGTTGAAACCTGTGTTCTTCCCTCGGCTGTTCTATCAACCCATACGGCAGGTTTTTCAGGATTCACTTTCCGTGACCTTGCGGACGATATGCCCGAAATACTTAAACATTGGAAAAAAGAAAACATAAAATTTGATGCTATATACACAGGATATCTTGGAAGCATTAATCAGATAGATTATGTTCTTGATATTTTTAAACACACTTCAAAAGACGATGCTTTTCTTATAGTTGACCCTGCTATGGCAGATAACGGTAAACTCTACCCTATATTCAACGATGAATATGTAAACGCAATGCGTAAACTTTGCGCAAAGGCAGATTTTCTCTTACCAAACATAACCGAGGCTTGTTTCCTTACCGATACTGAATATAAAACCGAATATGACCGTGAGTATGTAGACCTTTTAATAGAAAAACTTTGTAAAATAGGTTGTAAAAATGTAATTTTAACCGGTGTTTCCTATAAGCCTTCTAAAACAGGTGTTGTAGTCTTCGAAAACGGCGAATATTCATACTATGAACACGAGCTTTTACCTAACAGTTGTCACGGCACAGGCGATATATATGCCTCGGCTTTTGTAGGCGCTTTAATGAGAGAAAAATCCGCTTTTAATGCCGCAAAAATAGCCGCTGACTACACAACCGAGTGTATAAAGGAAACCCAGAACAAAGATAATCACTGGTACGGCGCCGCATTTGAGCCTTGCCTTGAAAAATTAATAAATATGTTGAAATAGAAAAAAGAGTTCACTTTCGGAGCGTTCCGAACGTGAACTCTTTTCATTTTAAATCTCGTTTTCTATTATTAAAAGTCTGTTATATTTCGCCGTTCTGTCACTGCGGCAGGGCGCCCCTGTTTTAATCTGTCCTGCGGCAGTTCCTACTGCCAAATCGGCAATGGTGCTATCTTCACTTTCGCCTGAACGGTGTGACATTACCGTTGAATATCCGTTATCTTTGGCAAGTCTCATAACATCAAGTGTTTCGGTTAATGTACCTATCTGATTAGGCTTTATAAGGATGCTGTTTCCCGCTCTAAGTTCAATACCTTTTTCGAGCCTTTCGGTGTTTGTTACAAACAAATCATCTCCAACGAGTTGAATGTTTCTTCCGAGTTCTGCAGTTATCTTTTGCCAACCCGACCAATCCTCTTCGGCAACGCCATCCTCAATAGAAATGATAGGATATTTATCGATAAGCATTCTGTAATAATCAATGAGTTCATCTGCCGTTTTTTCTGAGTTTCTTTTGGGCAAAATATATCTATCGTTCTGATACCATTCACTTGATGCTACATCAAGCGCAATTTTAACTTCGTTTGTTGTATAACCCGCGGTCATAATAGCCTCACAGATGAGTGCTATAGCCTCTTCGTCCGATGATAAATTGGGTGCAAAACCGCCCTCATCACCAACGCCGCAAGAAAGCTTTCTCTCCTTTAAAAGTCTGCCGAGGCAGTGATAAATTTCGGCGCAAATTCTAAGGCCTTCTGAAAAACTTTGGGCATTATACGGCACAATCATAAATTCCTGAATATCTATATTATTTGATGCGTGTGCACCGCCGTTTAGGATATTCATCATGGGTCGAGGCAGGATTAAACTTTCATTGCCAAAAAGTTCTGCAATGTGCCCATAAAGCGGCTTATCAAGACTTTTTGCCGCTGCCTTTGCGGTTGCAAGTGATACCGCAAGCATAGCATTTGCGCCTATTTGTGACTTGTTTTTAGTATCATCAAGTGAAATTATCATTTTATCTATTTCTCTTTGATTGAACGCCAACATTCCAACAATTTTATCGGCAATTTTCGTGTTTATATTCTCTACCGCCTTCAAAACACCCTTGCCACCATATCGGTTTTTATCGCCGTCACGAAGTTCATAAGCCTCATACATTCCTGTAGAGGCACCCGATGGCGCTATAGCAAATCCCGTAGATTTATCTTCAAGTGTAACCCTTGCCGCCACAGTAGGATTGCCCCTTGAATCTATAAGTTCAAAACCCTTTACGCTTGTTATTTTACTGCTGCTCATACTATCTCTCCTTTTTCTTTTATTTTATCTGAAATATTCTTAAATATTTATAAAATAACTATTTTATTTTATAAAAGTTTGTGATATAATTACTTTGTATATATTTTTTAAATGTCATATAGTGAGTTGAAAATAGATGGAAGAAAAACAAAACAACATAATATGCGGAAGAAATCCCGTTTTAGAGGCACTGCGTTCAGGCAGAGAAATTGATAGGCTTTTTGTTGCCCATGGTGTGAATGGTGGCTCGGTTTCGGCTATAATTGCCAAATGTGCAAAGCGTGGAATCTTGATTAAAGAAATTAGTCCGCAAAAGCTTGATTACTACTGTGGTGGCGCCAATCATCAGGGTGTAGCCGTTATGTTTGCAACACAGGAATATTCAAGTGTTGAAGATATATTAAACGATGCAAAAGAAAAAGGCGAAATGCCATTTATAATTGTGTGTGATGAAATTGAAGACCCTCATAATCTCGGTGCAATAATAAGAACTGCCGAGGCAGGCGGTGTTCACGGAATAATAATTCCAAAACGCAGAAGTGCCTCCCTTAATGCTACCGTTGCGAAAGCGGCTTGCGGCGCACTTGAATATATGAAGGTTGCCCGTGTTACCAATATCCCTAACACCATCGAAGAACTTAAAAAAGAGGGTATTTGGGTTTTCGGTGCAGATATGGATGGAACTGATTTTGAAAAGATAGACTTTAATATTCCCTGCGCCATAGTTATCGGCAACGAAGGCAAAGGGATAGGAACACTTACCGCCAAAAAATGTGATGGAATAGTAAGTCTGCCAATGCTCGGCAAAATTAATTCTCTTAACGCATCTGTTGCCGCAGGAATTTTAATTTATGAAGTTGTAAAAAGGAGGAGAGGTTAAAATGGGTTTGTTTTCAAGAAAGCCAAGCAAACACTCATATGATTCCGGCAGTGATTTTTTCACTATAGATATGGAGTCCGCCGAGGCTAATGTACCCGATGAACCAACTCCTCAAATGCAAGAAAAATCTTCCGAAAATCACAACCTTGCAGCGCACGTATTAACGGCAGACGAAATTAATGGACAGAACAATATTACAGAACACCTTGAAGAAAATAAAACAAGTCCGCTTGATGCCCTTAAAAACAGAATGCTTGCAAAAAGCGAACAGGAAGCCACTACTAAAGAGAAAGAAAAAGAAGAGCCTAAATCAACGCTTTTTGATAAATGTTTGCCCTATGTTACAGATGAAAATGGAAATGTAATTGAGGACGAATCTTCTAAATATTCCCTCGAAAAATTTACCGAAGAAACACTTTCGCAGGATGAATTTCTTGCCAGTATCTATGAAAAATATAACATTTCCTTTGCAAACGTAACAGACCGTTCCGTTAAAGAGGAAGAGCAACCCGTTTTGGAAACCCAAGCCGAATCAGCGGAAAACGATGAACAAAAGCCTATTTCAGAGACAGACCTTAAGGATATACAGACAAATATCCCATTTATTTCGGATATAGATAACGAAAACACTCTCCCCGAAGAAGATGTAAATGAAAACCTCTTCCAAACAGGCACTATCCGTTTCACTCCTATACAAGACACTTCGGACCGTGACATCATAAGTGTTAGTTCACATACAAAAACAATAAACCTTACAGGTGAATTCGCACAGGTTCCTTCAAAAAGTGAAACCGAAAGCGAAAAAGAAATTGAAATTTCAAAGGATGAGTTTGAAGAATATACCCCGAGCGAAGAGTTTCTTTCACAAGCACAGTCGAGAGCGCTTATAATAAAACTTGCAAAGAAAAATCGCAACCGCTTTTTTTGTATGCTCGGAACCCTGCTTTTCAGTTTGTTGCTCTTTATATTTAAAGCAACTTCTATTTCTGAAATCCTCATTGCAAACTTCACTGCATTCTCGGTAATCACGCTTTCTCTCTTTGGAATTATGATACTCTTTAACCTTGATATGTTCAAGAGTTTTGCAAAACTTTTTTCAAAGCGTACCTGTGCAGATTCATTATGCTCTTTATCAAGCATAGTTTGTTTCGCATACGCAGTTGTTTCCTTTGTTCAGAAAACAACACCGTTTGATACGGTTTTACTATCATCTCTTATTCTTTGTTTCCGTTCGATAGGCGCTTTTATACACTCTTCTTATATGTTATCGAACTTAAGGCAAATAAATTCTCCAATAAGAAAGAGAGCCATTACACTTATAAATGACCCCTCTGTAACCTTTTCAATGGCAGGAGATTCAATAGATGGCGATGTGCTTGTTGCCGCTCCTCGTTACACCAATAATATTTCCGATTATATGAAACATTCCACATTTGGTAACTTTATGGATGGAAAACTCCCCATAATAGTTATAACATCTGTTATTGCCGCTCTCATTTTCGGAATTGTAATAGGTGCATACACAAGCAATTATCTTAACGGACTTTATGCCGCATCAAGTATTTTGATGTTTGCGGGTATGCCGATTGTATACCTTATCGAAAATCTTCCGCTTTACTCAGCGGCAAAAAAGCTCAACCGTTCAGGCGCTATGATTGCGGGCAAAACGGGTGCGGTTATGTGCGAGAGAGCAAATGCAATCGTTCTCCGCTCTGAAGACCTTTTCCCATCCGGCACAATAACACTGCACGACATTAAGGTGCTTTCTGAAAACAATATAGATAATACTCTTCTTCGCGCCGCATCTTTAGCCGAGGCGGCAGAAAGCCCACTTGCTAATATATTTAAGAAAATAAGTGACGGCAAGGGCGAATCAATTCTCCCCGATGCCGATACCGTTAAATATGAAGATAGAATGGGCATTTCGGGTTGGGTTGCCGATGAACTTTTATTCATCGGCAACAGAACCTTACTTGAAGCGCACGGCATAAAAGTACCAAGTATCGAAACCGATAGAAGAATTCTTAAAAACGGATATTTCCCCATTTATGTTGCGGGTACTTCATGTGTATATGCACTTCTTATAGTTCAATATTCGGTTAATTCCGAAGTTTCACATCAATTAAGAAAACTTATCAATCTCGGCATAACCATTCTTGTCAATAATACCGACCCCAATCTAAACGAAGAGATGATTTGTGATTATCTGGGTCTATATTCTGATTCGGTTAAGGTTATGAGTGCGGCAGGAACCCACCTATACAAGGCTAAGGTGCGTCCGCAAGAAAGTGTGAGTGCCCCCGCTATGTATAAGGGGAACCCGATAGGTCTTGCACTTATAATCAACTGCGCTTCAAAAATCAAAAAATCCAATATATTACTTACAGTTTTATATGCAATCGCATCAATAATAGGTGCAGTTCTGTTCGTTTACGCGCCGTTCTCAGGAAGCGGAGCCGTACTTTCACCGATATTCGTTCTACTTTACAACGCTATCGCCACTGCATTTTCTTACTTGTTATATCTGATATTTAAGCCTTAGGAGGATACCTATAATGAACAACAAAAAGTTTTATATCACAACCGCTATTGCCTATACATCAAGAAAACCTCACATCGGCAACGCATACGATATCGTTCTCGCCGATATGATAGCGCGTTACAAAAAAATGATGGGCTATGATGTTTTCCTTATGACAGGTTCTGATGAACATGGTCAAAAAATAGAGCAGTGCGCAAACGAAGCGGGTATTTCCCCCAAAGAATATGTAGATAACGTTTCTTCGCAAATCAAGGATGTTTGGAACAGTCTTAATACCTCATACGATAAATTCATTAGAACTACCGACGAGGACCACGTTAAAACTGTTCAGAAAATCTTTAAAAAACTTTACGAACAAGGCGATATTTATAAGGGCAATTATGAAGGTAAATACTGTGTTCCCTGTGAATCTTTCTTCACACCTTCCCAACTTGTGGACGGAAAATGTCCTGACTGTGGAAGAGAGGTTAGCGATGCTAAAGAAGAGGCTTATTTCCTACGTCTTAGTAAATATCAAGATAAACTTCTCAAATATTTTGAAGAAAATCCCGATTTCATAAAGCCTGAATCCCGTAAAAATGAAATGATAAATAATTTTCTCAAGCCCGGTCTTTCCGACCTTTGCGTTTCAAGAAGTTCTTTTAAATGGGGCATTCCCGTTGAATTTGATGACAGGCATATAATCTATGTTTGGATAGATGCACTCTCAAACTATATCACCGGTATCGGTTACGACCCCGATGGCAGCAGTGAACGTTATAATAAACTCTGGCCTGCCGATTTGCACGTTATAGGTAAGGATATTGTTCGTTTCCATACTATTTATTGGCCAATTATCCTTATGGCACTCGGTGAGCCGTTACCAAAACAGGTGCTCGGTCACCCGTGGGTACTTGTCGGCGAAGATAAAATGAGTAAATCAAAGGGCAATGTTATCTATGCCGATGATTTGGCAAAGCGTTTCGGCACCGATGCAGTTAGATACTATCTTCTCTCGGAAATTCCATTCACACAGGATGGTACAATAACCTACGAAACATTTATAACAAAATTCAATTCCGACCTTGCTAACACGCTCGGTAACCTTGTAAACAGAAGTATTGCTATGACAAATAAATACTTCGGCGGTAAGGTTTGCCGTGTGACAAGTGATGATGAGTGCGATAAAGAGCTTATCGCTTGCGCTAATGAAACCATCGAGAAATATTATAAGCTTATGGATGAATACCATAATGCCGATGCTTGCGAGGTTGTTATAAACTTTGCAAAGCGTTGCAATAAGTATATCGATGAAACAACTCCTTGGGCACTTGCAAAGGATGAAAATCAAGCTAAACGTTTAGAGGGTGTTCTCTTTAATCTTCTTGAGAGCATTCGTTTGCTTAGCGTTCTACTTTCCCCCATTATGCCCGAAAGTTGCGAGAACATTAAAAAGCAAATAAACTGCGATGATACCGCCCTTGCTTTCGGCTCACAAAATGAATATGCCGTTGGCGAGGCTTCTCCACTATTCGCAAGAATAGACCTTCAAAAATCACTCGATGAAATTGCCGCAGAACAGGCGGCAGCTAAAGCCGCTGCCGAAGCTGAAAATGTTGTTAAAATGGAAGAAATTTCTATTGAGGATTTTTGCAAGGTAGAGCTTAAAGCGGCAAAAATAACCGCGTGCGAGCCAATCCCTAAAGCAAAGAAACTTTTAAAACTCACCCTTGATGACGGTAGTGCTACACCTCGAACAGTTGCATCGGGAATTGCTAAATGGTACACCCCCGATGAACTTATAGGCAAAACGGTTATCGTTGTAGCAAACCTTAAACCTGCAAAACTTTGCGGTGTTGAATCACAGGGCATGATTTTAGCGGCCGACTGTGGTGAAGACGATGTTAAGGTTGTTTTCCTCGAGAATGTTCCGGCAGGTAGCAAAATCAGATGATAAACAGTATCCCGTTTTTTGATAAAAAGGTTATTTTTGACAGTCACGCACACTATGACGATGAAAGTTTTAACGAAGACAGAGATGAACTTCTTTCTACCCTTAATCTGAACGGTGTTTGCGGAATAATAACCTGTGGTTGCGATAAAACTTCAACTCAAAATGCTATCGCTTTAGCCGAAAAGCACGATTTTATTTTCGCGGCGGCAGGAATTCATCCGGATTGTATAGCAAACGGCACAACAGTTGCCGATATCGAAGCACTCGCAAATCACGAAAAAGTTAAAGCTATCGGCGAAATAGGTCTTGATTATTTTCATAACAGTGAAAATAAATCAGAACAAAAAGAAATTTTTCTTTCACAAATAGAACTTGCAAAAAAACTTTCCTTGCCTGTTATCGTGCATGACCGTGAGGCACACGAGGATACACTTAATATATTAAAGGAAACAAAACCTAAAGGTGTTTTGCATTGCTTTTCGGGCAGTCCCGAAACGGCAAAGCAAATTTTAGACCTTGGAATGTATATCGGTGTTGGCGGAGTTATAACCTTTAAAAATGCAAAAAGGCTCCCCGAGGTTGTAGAGATGCTCCCACTTGATAGGTTGCTTGTTGAAACCGATGCCCCTTATCTTGCACCCGAGCCATTCAGGGGCAAACGCAATCATTCCGCTTCTATCTACTTCACTGCGAAAAAAATTGCCGAAATTAAAAAAATTGATTATATGGAAATTCTTGAAATCTCGGCAAAAAATGCAAGAGAGTTATTTAATATTGAATAGTATAATTCCCCCCTAAAAGATAAAAATAATCTCAAAGGGGGGAATTTATTATGTCAGATAAAAATAGACAAAACAACCAGAACAACAACCAAAATAGAAACGACCAAAACAAGAACAACCAGAACAAGAACAACCAGAATAATCAGAATAAAAAAGACAATCAGTACAACGATAACAACAGATAACAAAGAAGAGCCTTTGAAAAAAATCAAAGGCTCTTTTCATTTATTTTTCTTTTCTTTCGTCATAAGGTATATACTTAACCTTGCGCTTGTTCTTCCTTCCCATATTCATAACCGTACATATAATTATATATACAATTATAAGAGCAACCAAAACGGCAAATATAATTTTAACATACACGGAAGTGACTATATCCTTAAAGAAATCTACACCAACAAGCAGTGTGCTTGATGAAACATCATTTCCTGCAACAAGGTTTACTTTACCAATAACCTTTTCGGCAAAGATTACATCTGCAGTACCAAGCACTTCGCCTTTCTTTATAGGTGCATCAACGCTTTCCTCACTAAAATGATAATCTAAAACAATAGTAGATGTATCCGCATCGTTAGGAAGTATTGAAACGAAACTTTTTTCTACATAAAGTGGCACAAAATCTGTATCAAAAGAAAGTTCAACCGGTATTTCGCAAACAGGCTCATCAAGAGTTGCTATTTCCTTAAAGGAAAAACTATTGAATGCCCATCTGTAAAGTTCTGCCGTTTCTGCAAATTCGTGTCTTTTATTAGGGTCGTTCTTACAACCCATTACTATGCACATATAATTATATCCATTATATGATGCAGTACTTACAACACATCTTCCTGCCTCATCGGTGAATCCTGTTTTAACACCTTTGGCATATCTGTAATAATAGTTAGTTGTTGTATCTTGTAAAAAATTGGTTGTAGAAAAGGTGCGTTCGGGCGAAAGATTTGTAGCAGGTAATTTGTATCTTGATATTTCACTTGCACTTTTAATTGTTTTATTTTGTAAGGCATACGATGTAAGGAGATAAATATCTTCTACAGTTGTATAATGATTTTCATCGTGAAGACCAATAGGATTTGTAAAATGAGTGTTTTTCATCCCGAGTTCTTCCGCCTTTTTATTCATAAGCGAAACAAAATTATCTATTCCTCCGCCAAAATAATCGGCAGCAAGTAAGGCACAATCTCCTTTAGAAGAAACCATAAGCAGATGCACAAGGTCAAGATGTGTGATTTCCTCACCCGCCTTAAGATGCGAAACTGCGCTACCTGTACCAAGTGTTAAATCAAGAATTTTTTCACTCATCACAATTTTAGCATCAGGCTTGTATTTCTCGCTTTCAAGCATGAGAACAACCGTCATAATAGAAGATATGGACCCCGGATAAATCTTTTCATAGCGATTTTTTTCATAAAGTACTTCTCCTGTATCCATTGATACAAGCATAACCGCCTTTGCACTTATATTAAACTGTGAAATTTCATAAGCAGATGCGTTTAAAACAGGAAAACAGGTGCCTATAAGTACGATAATTGTAAAAATAATGGAAAAAATCTTTTTTTTCATAGAAATCTCTCTCAAAATATAGTATAATGAAATTGCAAGTATTATTATAATGGTTTTAAGTTAATCGAAATAGCACTATTTCGACACCAAATCACAGATTTGGTAGCAAATTTTCTACGAAGATTTGGCTTTAACCATTGCAATGAATATCGAGCCAATTTTATCGGCTTATCAAAATGCATAATGGCATTTTGATGTTCTATATTTATTATACAACAAAAAGTTACAAATTAAAAGATATATTTTTCGAGAAAGGGGAAATCATTACGGTTTATGTAACAGGTGATATGCACGGCTGTCTTGAACGGCTTTACGATAAAGAAATGCGCAAACTTAAAAGCGGAGATATTCTTATCGTTTGTGGTGACTTTGGATATATCTGGAACGGCGATAAAACCGAAAAACAGGTAATAGATTACTTTGCAAACCGCCGCTTTGTAACAGCATTCGTTGATGGCACCCACGATAATCTTGCTAAAATAAACCGTTGCCGCGAAACATATTGGCACGGCGGTATGGTGCATAGAATAAAGGGTAATTTAATTCATTTAATGCGTGGTCAGATTTTTGAAATAGAGGGAAATCGATATTTCACTTTTGGCGGCGGAGAAAGCACCGATAAGGATATGCGCGTAGAACATAATCTTTGGTGGCGCGAAGAAGAACCCACCCCTGCCGAAATGGCACAAGGAGCAAGAAATCTTGATAATGTAGATTGTAAGGTGGATTATATTATAACTCACGAGCCGCCTTCCCTTGTTAAAAGTGCTATGCTTCTTCGCAAAGGTAATAGTGACCGTGTTAATAAACTCAACGGCTATTTCGAGGAAATCGGAAAATCGTGCGAATTTAAACATTGGTATTTTGGTTCTTTGCATGAGGACAAGGTTATAACCCCTCACTATTCCTGTGTTTTCAAAAACGTTATCCCAATAAAGAGAAAACGCCGTAAGAAGAAACCTTCTGCACAAAAGGTTGCCAAAACTTGATATATATGCTATAATATTATGCTTTTAATTTGAAAATTCTTTATCTAATAGATAGGAGAAATTATATGCTTAACACAGATAGACTTTGTCTTGGTTGTATGAACGATAGCGGTGAGGAGAAAATTTGTCCGTTCTGCGGATATGACTCAAGCGCTAAAAACCCCGAGGATACACTTCCCACTAAATTCTGGATTAACGATAGATATTTAGTTGGTAAAGTTATATCTTCAAATGGTGAGGCTATAAATTATATTGGATGGGATAATCAGGAAAATTCGATAGTTGTTATAAAGGAATATTTCCCACTAGGCTCCGCACACAGAAATGCCGATAAAACCGTTTCTATGGTCGAGGGTTCTGAGTACACATTTAATGAGGGGCTTCTCAGTTTTAAAGAAATTAACGAAATTCTTCGTGATAATTCTATACCATGTGTGTTGCCTGTTAATGCAGTTTTTGAAGAGAACGGCACAATTTATGCCATTTTCCCGAATATCCCCGCTATCCCCTTGCGTGAATTTTTAACAAAAAACGGCGGAACTCTTGAGTGGGAACAAGCAAAACTTCTCTTCATTCCCCTTGTAGAAGCAGTTGCACGAATCAATGCCCTCGGCATAATTCATAGAGGTATCTCCCCCGAAACTATTCTTGTTGGTAAAGATGGTAAATTGCATCTTACAGGTTTTGCAGTTAAAAATCTCCGTTTTGTGAACAGCAACGGATTTACTACCCAACTCTATTCGGGATACGCTGCTATTGAGCAGTATAATGTTGACGGTATGGAGGAAGGCAAACATACCGATGTGTATGCCCTTTGCGCCATCCTTTTCAGAACTCTTGTTGGAACAGTTCCCCCCGAAGCCACCGCAAGACTAAATAATGATTCTATGACCATCCCCGCAAGATTTGCCGATTTAATACCGAGAAATGTTTTGTCGGCTCTTGCTAATGGTTTACAAGTTAACCCCAAAGAGCGTACTGCAAATGCAGAAATATTGAAAACCGCTCTTATTACTGTTGACCCTCAGGAAACCGTTGTACAAACAACCGTAGAGGATACATATTCCTCAAAGGCAAAGAAGAAAAAGAACACTAAAAAAGAAAAAGGTTCGGGAACAGTAAAGTATGTTATCATCTCGGCACTTTGTACCGCCCTCATATTTACCTTGATTGGCGGAGCCCTTGCAAATACAGTCTTGAAAGATTTCTTCTTCCCCAAAACAGAAAGCACTTCAAGCCCTACTGAGAGTTATTCAGAGGCTCCGAGTGTTGACCAACTCGGTTCTTACGATAGTGCAGCAGTTGAAAATGTGAAGTTGTATGCAGTTCCTAATCTTTTAGGCGAATATTTCTCTAAACTTGCCGAAAAACAGGCTGAAGATGAACTCTATGAGAAATTTACATTCACAATAAAAGATAAGGAATATTCGGATAAATATCCAAAAGGAACTATCTGCTCGCAATCTGTAAAAGCAGGTACCGAAGTCCAAAAAGAAACCGAAATTAGTGTTGTTATCAGTCTTGGACCAAAGGAAATAAAAATTGCAAATGTTGTGGGGCTCACTCCCGATGCAGCAAAGTTCGAACTTTTAAAACAGGGCTTCTTGTACGATAACATAGAAATTGAAGAAATGTATAATTCTGAGGGTAAGCCCGGCGCCATTCTCGAACAGGAGCCGAAGTTTGGTTCTTCGGTTAATACCGAAATCAGCGTTAAACTTTTTGTTAATACCTATACAGGCACCAAAGAGGATACTCAAAACAATAACAATCATACTACAGCGGACAATGGTGCAAATGCCACCACTATACCTGTGCAGTAATCAAAATAAACTTTTTAAAAGTTCATTTTCAGGTTGACAAAACAAACTAAATACGATATAATAAACATCGGCGAAAAACTCGCCGATGTTTGTTAACCTTATAAAACAACTTAATATCGAGGTGTGGCGCAGTTGGTAGCGCACTAGTTTTGGG
>JAZUMI010000107.1:0-4434 GCA_045603505.1 Acutalibacteraceae bacterium | reverse complement strand
CTCCCTTTGAAAATCGTTTAGCCTCTTCAAAGAGATTTATAACCGAGCAGGTTTCATCCTCCGTTAGCCCTTTTAGAAGAAAGAAATCATTATATTCTTTCATAGCTCCTCCTAAAATGTGTTCCATTTGGAACACTTTTTATATATATTATACCATATTTTGAAAATTTGTCAATATAGCTTAAAAAAAATAACGGGTTCTCATCTCTGAATATAAAAAAACAACTCCCAACTTGCAGGAGTTGCTTTATTTGCGAAAGAGTAACCAAACGGAGCAGGATTGAGGTGAAAGTAACCAAAAGTACACCAGGTCAAAACTGTTTATATAGCAATGAAATTGTCGACTTAAAATACTGTTCTTGGAAATGTGTTAATTCTGCAATCTCTTCCCGCGTGAAAGTTATACCATCCGGTGCAACTACCCATTTATGCTCTATATCATTTTCACGATTGATAATCGCTATAATTCTTCCGGTGAACTCAGAAACAGGCTCAGTCACACCTAAAATATAAGCATCCTCTTCTTCGCCATCTGCTGCCATTGTTCCTTCAATGTAGCCATAATTTACAGGATAATACATATCCGAATGCTCAGGATGATAACTCCCCAACGGTCTGTCAACGGTTACAGTAACGATCGGACCTATCATTTCACATTCTCCTTGGCAGTGTTGATGGAGGAAATGAGCATAACACGAATACTCGTGCAAGCAGAGTCAAAAACTTTATATTCTTCTTCGGACATGTAATTTGTCTTGAACAATAATTCCAACCAATATCCGGTTTCGTTTGCTTCTTTAAGGGCGATTTGGAGTTTGGCAATAAAATCAGCCTTTCCGTGAGCATATTGTGCTTCACGGATATTTGCACCGATGGATGTGCCGCTTCTGCCGATTTGGTTAGAAATAATAGATTCCCGTTTTTCTTTCAAGTGTTTAACGAGGTTAATAATAGAAACCGCAAAATCCATCGATTGTGTTCTCAATTTACTTTCTGGCATATAAGCACCTCCGTTTCATCATGGATTATACCATAAAAATTATGAAATAGCAATTATCAGTGAAGTTTGGACTACGCCCAAGTGAAGCAGCGGCGATGCCACTGTGAAGTATTTCGCCTTTGGCGAAAAGTGAAGTTAAGTGTGCTACCCGCACCCGCAGACACTTCACTGCGTAGCAACTTCACGATGCGAAGCATACCTTCTCGTGCCACAAGGCACACTTAGTTAAAAAGAAACAACCTTTGTCTGGTAGACAAAGTTTGTTTCTTTTCTGGTGACCCGGACGGGATTCGAACCCGTGTTACCGCCGTGAAAGGGCGGTGTCTTAGGCCTCTTGACCACCGGGCCATTTTTGGTGGCTGTAATTGGATTTGAACCAATGACACTGCGGGTATGAACCGCATGCTCTAGCCAACTGAGCTATACAGCCAAATGTAACGCGTTGTTTTTACAGCGACTAGTGTATTATATCTTAATATGCGCATTTTGTCAATAGAAATTTTCAAAATATTGTAAAAATTATTTTGCACTTAAATATGTACAATATACTTTTAAATATCCCGAACGCTAAACTGCGCTCGGGATATTTTTTTACAAATATTTATTGCATAAACATTTAACAGCCTCGCCAATAGGAAGTATAACAAAAGCTAATGCTAATGCAATTAAAAACTGTGAGAAGGGAATAATAGTAAGCCCAAAGATAAATCCTGCGGGGGTAAACACAAGGAATAATATTATAAACACCGATAGTAGCGAAGAAAGATTCATAAATCTATTAGAAAAAATACTCTTATCTATTATAGTTGTATCCTTTTTATAGTTAAACGAATTGAATATCTGTGTTAAGCCAAGTGTTAAAAATGCCATTGTCATAGCAACCGTTTTACCACCTTTAAGACCTATTCCGTAAGAAATAAGTGTAACAGCGGTCATAATAACGGTTAACGCAATAAGTTTAAGTGTACTCTTTTTATCAAAAAGCCTGCCTATTACTGCGGAATTTTTCTTGTTCATTACATAGTTATCCGCAGGCTCCATACTTATTGCAAGTGCGGGAGCTGAATCAGTTAAAAGATTTATCCATAAAATTTGCAATGCGCTTATCGGCAAACCACCAAAAAGAAGCATACCGACAATAACCGTTATAAGTTCTGCAAAATTACAACTCATAAGATAGTGAAACGATTTCTTTATACTGTTAATAAGGCCTCTGCTCTCCCTTACTGCATAAACAAGAGAGCCAAAATGGTTGTTGGTTATAATTACATCAGCATTACCTTTTGCAACATCTGTTCCGAACTTACTCATTGAACAACCTACATCGGCTAAAGCTAACGCATCGGCATCGGCAATGCCATCGCCTGTTACGGTAACTATAGCACCTCTATTCTGCCACGCCTTAACAATTCGGTTTTTATCGCTTGGAGAAACTCTTGCAAAAACAGAATATTTATCAATACTATCATTAAGTTCTTCATCACTTAGTTTACTAAGTTCATCTCCTGTTATAGATAGGTCACCTTCAGAAAGTATACCGATTTGCTTTGCGATTGCATTAGCAGTTATAAGGTTATCACCTGTTATCATAACAGTCTTTATTCCCGCCTCTTTACAATCATAAACATCTTCTTGCGCATCTTCACGCGGCGGGTCTGCAAGACCTAAGAGACCTATAAATGTGAGGTTTTTTTCAATATCATCATAATGCGGATTTGCAGGAACTTCTTCGAGTTGACGCACTGCAATACACACAATTCTAAGTGCCATATTTGCCATAGCCTCATTAACCTTTAACACCTTTTCGGCATCGCAGTTAATACATTTAGGAACTACCACTTCAGGTGCACCTTTAACTATTGCAAAGGGCTTCTGGTCAATCATATTGATAGTAGTCATTGTCTTACGCTCTGAATCAAAAGGTATTTCGGTAAAGCGCGGATAAAGTGCATCTACCTCCTCCTTTGGAATTCCGGTTAGTTCAAGACAGGCGTTTTCAATAGCAAACTCGGTTGAATCGTTATCAAGTGTTGCACAGGCAGTTGCAAGTTTAAGAATAACGCCTATATTTTCATCAAGGGTATCTTTCCTAAGGTCTACAACCTTGTTGCCATCGAAAATAAAGTCCAATTCCATTTTATTTCTTGTAAGAGTTCCTGTTTTATCACAACATATAACGGTAGTTTCTCCCAAGGTTTCGAGTGACTCTGTATCCTTTATAATTATGTTTTGACACATTATCCTTTGAAGTCCTACCGCAACAACAGTTGTTGCTATAGCAGGTAAACTTTCAGGTATAGCCGCAACTGCAAGAGCTACCGTATTAACAAGCATCTTGAGTGTGATATTAGCAAAAGGCTTGTAATCAAAATTTTGAGCCATACCGATAAGAAAAACGATTAAACAACCAACAAAAATAATTGTGTTAACCACATTGCTTATATTATCAAGTTTATTTTGAAGAGGAAGTTTGCTATCCATACCTGCTTCACGCAATATTGCAGTTGTTCTGCCCGTTTCGGTGCCAAAGCCTATAGCCACTACCACTGCCTTTGCAGTTCCGTGAGCAACACTTGAGCCAGAATATAACATATTACCGCGCTCAGATACAGGAGCTATATCCTCAAGGATAACATTTGCGCTCTTTTCGGTTGGAATTTCACTGCCAGTTAAATTCATTTCATTACATCGAAGTTCACGACTTTCAATAATTCTTGCATCGGCAGAAATAAAATCTCCCTCTTCAAGAAGTAAAATATCGCCTGGAACTAAATCTTCAGACGGAATAATCTGAACTTTACCATCCCTCAACACCTTTGATGAAGGATTGGAATATTTCTTTATATTATTAAGCGTTCTTTCACAGTTCCACAACTGATATGCACTCATAACCAGATTAACAATTATAATACCAACAATTAGAAGCGGTGTGTAGAACTCCCCATCCTCATAAAACAAAGACAACGCAAAAGATATAATTGCAACAATAAAAAGTGCAATTATTGTTTTACTCTTAAACTGAGAAACAAGATATTTTTTAAATTTCTTTTCTTTCTTTTCGGCTACGATGTTTTTTCCGTATTTTTCACAGCGAAGTTCTACAACGCCTTTATGAAGTCCTTTTGTTTCATCAACTTCGAAATGTTGCAAAACTTCATTAATTTCGGTGCTATGCCAAATCATAAAACACCCTCCAACAAATTAACATAATAATCTTTCATTTGCTTTGCATCCTCTGCCTGTGTGCCATCCGACTCACAAATGAACACAGGTGAGCAATCCCTCTTTGCGCAAATTTCCATAACAGGCTCAAAATCAGGGCCAAAAACCTTATCTTCAAAGGTTAGGTGCCTTTTTTCTCCGCCTGTTGTATATTCAATTTTTGAGAAGTGCGAGTGAAAATTTTTCATTCTCTCTTCGCCTAATCTATTCTT
>JAZUMI010000106.1:0-11951 GCA_045603505.1 Acutalibacteraceae bacterium | reverse complement strand
GACTCAGTTAGAGCTTGCCGAAAAGCTTTGCTATTCAGATAAATCAATTTCAAAGTGGGAACGTGGCGAAGGCTTGCCTGATTTACCCGTTGCTTGCAAAATCGCTGAGGTTTTCGGTGTTAGCGTTAATGATTTAATCGGTGAGAAAATGCCAAGAAAGTTCCTCATTTCGAGAAATAGGGTTCTTATAACTCTTATGTCAACAGTTCTGGTTTGGCTTGTTGCGGCAATAATGTATTTCGTGTTTAAACTTATTGCACCTACATGGAACTCCGAAATGCTTTTTGCTTATGCGGTTCCCGTAAGTTTTTTGGTTATGGTTGTTTTTACAAATATCTGGTGGAAAAAAATTTGGAGATTTTTATCCCTTTCAGCATTTATTTGGTCATTTAGTATTTGTATTGTTTGCAGTATCCCTGTTGCAGAGGTAACGTTGCTTTATATTTCAACCGCAGTAATTCAAGTACTTGTAATTCTTTGGTATTTAATGAAGAGGGTAGGATAAAACGAATGCGCGTATTGGTTGTAGGGGATGTGTTTTCGACTGCCGGATGCACATTTCTTAAAAAAGTTCTGCCTAAACTGAAAAAAGATAATAATATTGATTTTACCATTGTAAATGGTGAAAACTCGGCTGAAGGTAATGGTATTACACCCTATTCGGCAAACGAAATATTTGCCGCAGGTGCCGATGTTATAACCGGTGGAAATCACTCGATTCGCAGAAAAGAGTTTCACACTTTTCTCGATGAAAATGATTTTGTTCTGCGCCCCCAAAATTTTAATACATGTGAAATCGGCAAGGGTTATACCGAAGTGGATTTAGGGTATACCCGAATCGCTGTTATAAACCTTTCAGGTAAAATTTATTTTGATGATAAAACGATAGGCAATCCGTTTACTTGTGCCGATGAACTAATCGAGAGAGCAAAAAGTTCAGGCATAAAAAATATTTTTGTTGATTTTCATGCCGAAGCAACAAGCGAGAAAAGGGCGTTAGGATTTTATCTTGATGGAAGAGTATCTGCAGTTTTCGGCACACACACGCATGTTCAAACTGCCGATGAACAGGTACTGCCTAAGGGAACAGGGTATATTACCGACCTTGGTATGACAGGTGTTAAACAATCTGTTCTCGGTGTAAAAAGTGAGATAATAATTGAAAGACTCAAAAGCAATGATATGTCAAAATTTATAGCCGCCGAAGGCGAATGCATGTTGAATGGTTGTATATTTGATATTGATAGGTCTACGGGTCTTACAAAGAACGTAGAAAGAATTTATTCAGAATGAGGAAAAATAAATGAAAAAACTTTTTTGTTTGCTTCTTTGTGTTGCTTTGCTTTTCTGCTTTACAGGTTGCGATGAGGCAAACACCTCAAGTGGAAATGTTGGAAGTCAGGTGCAAAAACCAACAGAAAATGTTAAACATAAAGATAATATAAGTTTACTTTTTTGCTCCTCCGATACACTCAATCCTTATACAGCGCAAACCGAAATTAACCGGCAACTCTGCCGCCTTGTTTTCGACCCGCTTGTAAAAACCGATAATGAATTCAATCCTGTTTTATGCCTAGCAAAAGGTGTAACGATTAAGGATAAAGAGTGTAGGGTAGCTATAAAGAGTGTAAAGTTTTCAGATGGCTCTGCCGTTACGGCTCAAGATGTTGTTTATTCATTTTCTGCTGCTAAGGCATCGGAAACGGCCTATGCATATAAACTTTATAATATTGAATCGGCTACAGCCACTTCTGGCAGTGAGGTCCTTTTTACAATGAAAAAGAGTGACCCATATTGTAAAAATGTTCTTGATTTTCCAATAATAAAGGCAGAAAGCGATAAGCGAACCGACTCTGATGGAGTAATTCTCCCAACAATAGGTTGCGGAAGATATGTTCCGAAAAGTGATTACTCTGTGCTTGTTTTAAATGAAAAATATTATGGAAAAAAGGGTGCTATTAAATCTATAGCATTACAGGTAGCACCGGATAAAGAATCTATTTCGCATTATATTGAAATAGGTGCCGCGGATATGTATTATACAGATATATCTGATGGAAATATAATACGTATGAGTGCGGATAAATACAGCATAAATCTTAATAATCTTGTGTATATAGGAATCAATTCTTCGTACGGAATGTTAAAAGAAGAATCGGTAAGACATGCAATTTCCTCTGCGATTGACAGGTCGGCAGTTTGCAGTAGTTCATATTACAATAATGCCGTAGCCGCAACAGGATTTTTTAACCCTGTGTGGAGTGAAACAGCATCGGTGCAAAATATACAAACAACGGCAAATAAAAAAATAACTGTTGAGAATTTGGCTGAAATAGGTTATAATAATTTAGATAGTGATGGTTATTATGTAAATTCGAGCGGTAACGCACTTAATTTAACTTTGCTTGTTAACAAAGAAAATTCAATCCGCGTGGGTGCGGCGCACAGAATCGCTTCGCAAATTTCAAACGCAGGAATCAAAGTAACAGTGGTAGAAAGAAAATATTCGGAATATGTAAGTCTTCTCAAATCGGGTAACTTCCAGTTGTATTTGGGAGAGGTTAACATAACACCTAATATGGACTTAACTTCACTCGTTTCACCAAACTCTTCTGCGGTTTATGGGATACCTTTTGTGGAAGAGGAAACAACCGAAGAAACGCAGACGGATGAGCAAAGTGAGGATAATTCGCAAACCACTGAAAAATACGTTAAAACCAACAAATCGCTTGAAATAATAAAAGGCTTTTACGATGGAAAAAACTCTGTGAATGATGTTGCAACAACACTTCAAACCGAGATGTTGCTTATTCCTATTTGTTATCGTACAGGAGTGCTTTTCTGTGATGAAAACATAAAAAATGTTAAAAATGCATCTCAAAGTGATATTTATTTTTCAATAGAATCATATTTGGTAGAAGAAAAAAGATAAAATATTATTCGCGTTTGCTTAAGGAGGATTTTTATGATTGCTTATGAAAACAGACTTGGTACTATAAAAATTTCTGAAGGTTTTCTTTCAAAACTTATAGGCCACGAGGTTACTTCCTGTTTTGGTGTAGTAGGTATGGTGCCCAGTGGCAACCGTCAACGTATATTTAATAGACTTTCAAAGAAAGAGCTTCTTGATACAGGTATAATTGTGAGTGGAAGTGCTGATTCTTTAAAGGTTGAAATTCACATTGTTGTAGTTTACGGTATGAATATAAACGCTATTGCAGCGAGTATTACCGAAAAGGTTAAGTATGCAGTAAACAAAACAACAGGTATGACCGTTGGTAAAGTAATTGTTAAGATTGACGGTATGAAAGAGTAACGATTTCTCTTTCTTATAAAAGGAGTGTTTATTTTTGATTAACGGCGATATTTTGCGTGATGCGATGATTTCGGCTACTAACAGCCTTACTAATTATCGTAAACAGGTTGATGACCTTAATGTTTTTCCTGTTCCTGATGGTGATACAGGTACTAATATGTCGATGACTCTTGCTAATTCGGCAAGAGAACTTGAGAAACTTTCGGGCGAAACTGCAGGTAAGGTTGCAAGTGTTAATGCTTCGGCTTTACTTCGTGGTGCAAGAGGTAACTCTGGCGTTATAACTTCACTTTTATTCCGTGGTTTTGCAAAAGGAATAGGAGAAGATGAATTTGTAACTGCCGAAAACATTTCGAAGGCTTTCACCTTAGGTGTTGAGGCGGCTTATAAAGCAGTTATGAAGCCAACCGAGGGAACTATTTTAACCGTTGCCCGTGTTGCGAGTGAAAAAGCAAAAGAAGCATTTGAAGCAGGAAAAGATGCATTAGAGGTTTTCGATGCCGCTATCGGTGGTGCTAAAGAGGCCCTTGAGCAAACCCCTGAACTTCTTCCCGCACTTAAAAAGGCAGGAGTTGTTGATGCAGGCGGTAAGGGCTTTGTAATTATACTTGAGGGTATGATGTCTGTTTTCCGTGACGGTGTGATTATCGCATCTAACAATGCGCCCGTAGAGGAAGTTGAAGAAGAGGATGACTCGAGAAATGCTGCAGGGGAATTTGAAGGTGAGATTACCTTTACCTACTGCACCGAGTTTATCGTAAATAGAAGTGCGGAAGCGGTTGAAGAACCAAGTGCATTAAGAAGTTATCTTGAAACTATTGGCGACTGTGTTGTAGTTGTTGATGATGAAGAAATCATTAAGGTACACGTTCATACTGACCATCCGGGTAACGCTATTGAAAAGGCTTTAACCTTTGGCTCACTTGTTCACCTAAAGATTGAAAATATGCGTGACCAACACGAGAGAGCAAAGCACGATGCTCAAAACAACAAAAAGAAACCCACAAAGAGTGCAGATTTAACCGAAACTATCGAACCTGTTGAAATCACTAAAAGTGTTGGCTTTGTATCGGTTAGCGCAGGTGCAGGCTTAGAAGAACTCTTTAAAGATTTGGGTGTTGATACCGTTGTTTCAGGCGGTCAGACGATGAATCCAAGCACAGATGATATCTTAAAGGCGATTGAAAGTACTCCTGCCGAAACTGTTTTCGTTCTTCCTAACAATAAGAACATTATAATGGCGGCAGAGCAAACTATACCGATAAGCACAAGAAAGGTTATTGTAATTCATACAAGAACTATTCCACAGGGTATATCTGCAATGCTCAGTTTCAATCCCGATGCAGATGTGGAAGAAAATGCGATTGAAATGCAAAATGCAATTAAGCGTATTGCAACCGGTCAGATTACCTTTGCGGCAAGAGATTCAGATTACGATGGACACAACATTAAAAAGGGTGAACTTTTAGCACTTTTGGGCGGTAAGGTTTCCTTTACCGAAACTGACCTTGAAAAAGCGGCGGTTAAACTCTGCAAACAAATGATTAAGAAGGATAGCGAGTTTGTAACCGTTATTTACGGTGAAGATGTAACCGAACAACAAGCAGCCGCTCTTGAAGAGCAGTTACAGGCAAAATTCGGTGCAAAGACCGAAATTACCTTTATTGCGGGCGGTCAACCAATATATTATTATATAATTTCGGTTGAGTAGATAAAATTTTCAGTTTAAAGGGGTGTCAGATATGGCATCAAATAATACTGACATCAGATACTTAAAGGGTGTCGGCGAAAAAAGAGCTGAAATATTAAAAAAGAAGGGTATCGATACTATCGGTACCCTTTTGCGTTTTTATCCGCGTGACTACATAGATTATTCTAATGTAACCCCTATAATGAGAGCTCCATTTGATAAAAATGTGTGTATAAAAGCAAAGGTGACCTCTTATGTTGAGGAAGTGAAAAAAGGACCAAAACTAGTACTTTACCGCTTTATCGCAGAGGATGAAAGCGGTGCTATGCAGGTAACACTTTTTAACCAGACCTACCTTGCAAAACGAATAAATTTTGGTAGTGAATATTTGTTTTACGGAAAGGTAAGAGGAAATTTTGTTATGCGCAGTATGACTGCGCCCGACATATTTGAATCAGGTTTTTCGGGTATACACCCCATATATAGAGCAAGCGCAAATATGTCTTCTAAGAATATCGAAAAACTAATAAAAACTGCACTTTCCACTAACATAGGGGATGACCCGTTGCCCGAAAGTGTTAGAGAAAATAACAATCTTTCCTCGCTTTCGTTTGCGCTTAGTAATATTCATTTTCCTAAAACTGCTGAATCGCTAGAAAGGGCGAAAAGACGTCTTGTTTTTGAAGAACTTTTTATACTCAGAATGGGACTTGCACTTCTTAAAAATAAAAAACGTAGTCTTGCAGGTTCGGTAGTAAAACAAAATTTCAAGGCAGAGTTTGAAAGTAAATTATCTTTTTCTTTAACAGGTGCGCAGAGTCGGGTTATTGATGAGTGTTTTGCCGATATGTCCTCAGGCAGAGTGATGAACAGGCTTGTTCAGGGGGATGTTGGAAGCGGTAAAACAGCGGTTGCGGCGGCGGTTTGTTATATAATGGCAAAGAACGGTTTTCAGTCGGCCTTTATGGCACCAACCGAGATTTTAGCCGAGCAACATTTTGCAACCCTTTCTAATGTTTTAAAGGATTGTGATATTAAATGTGGACTTTTAACAGGCTCACTCACACAAAAGCAAAAAAGAGAAATAAAATTAAAACTTGCAAATGGTGAAATAGATATAGTTGTTGGAACACATGCACTGCTTACGGATAATGTTGAGTTTTTAAAACTTGGTCTTGCCGTTACAGATGAACAACACCGCTTCGGTGTTGCACAAAGGGGTAAACTTGCGGCGAAGGGCAATAACCCCCATACGCTTGTAATGAGCGCAACACCAATACCTAGAACACTAGCGCTTATACTGCATGGCGACCTTGATATAAGCATAATAGATGAGTACCCAAAGGGAAGACAGGCAATAGATACATTCCTCGTAGATTCTTCATATCATACACGTATATATAATTTCATAAAGAAACATATAAATGAGGGCAGACAAGCATATATCGTTTGTCCGCTTGTTGAAGAAAATGAAGAGCTCGATATTGAGAGTGCAACGCAAGTTTATGAAAGTTTAACCGAAAATGAATTTAAAGATTATAAGGTAGCACTTTTACATGGGAAAATGAGCGGTAAGCAGAAGGATGCGGTTATGCGAGAATTTAAGGAAGGCAAAACCGATTTGCTTATATCCACTACAGTAATAGAGGTTGGAGTGGATGTTCCTAATGCCGTTATAATGGTTATAGAAAATGCCGATAGATTCGGTCTTTCGCAGCTGCATCAGCTTCGCGGTCGAATAGGCAGAGGTATGCACAAGTCAAACTGTGTTCTCGTTTCAGATAGCAAAGCCAAAGAAACGAAGGAAAGGCTTAAGGTTATAACCGAAACTTCTAACGGATTTAAGATTGCCGATGAAGATTTGCGACTTCGTGGTCCCGGTGATTTTCTTGGTAACCGCCAACACGGCTTGCCCGACCTTAAAATTGCAGATTTTGCAAATGATATGGATACGCTTCGTCTTGCAGGTAAGCAGGTTGAACTTTTGTTAAATGATGACCCGAAACTTGAAAGAGATGAGAATAAATCTCTTAGAGAGGCAATAATAGAGCTTTATAAAAAACTTAATGCAAATTAAAAAAGGAAGATGCGAAAGCATCTTCCTTTTCAATGTTTCGATATTACTTTTTAAGGCTATCTCTGATTTCTTTAAGTAATGAGAGTTCGGTATCTTCAGGTTCTGCAGGGGTTTCTTCGATAATTTCTGCTTCCTTTTTCTTAAATGCGTTTTGGAAACCTAAAATTACCTTAAGGACAACGAAGATGGTGAGAGCAATTATAAGGAAATCAATAATTGCTTGAATGAAGTTACCATAAGCAAAAGCAGTTTCCGCTGCGATTTCAACGCCTGCTGCATCATACTCGGCTGCTTTAATTACCCATTTCCAATCTGTAACGTTAGCGCCGCCTACAATGATGCTGATAAGCGGCATAATAACATCGTTTACAAGGCTTGTAACGATTTTATTGAAAGCACCGCCTATGATAACACCGACAGCCATATCAAGCACATTGCCCTTTGCTATAAACTCTTTAAATTCCGCAATAAACTTTTTCATGGTTATTTCCCCTTTAACAAAATTTATATAAAAAGTTTATCACATAAAAATTGCCTTGTCAAGAAAACATCTTTTCTGTCGTTTCTTGTGCAAAACGGGTAAGAGCTCCAAAATCCATAGCATCAATATAATATTTTTCGAGTGTATCGTGAACTTTTTTTGCTCGATTTAATGCTTCGGCACAGCATAAAAGTAGTTCTTTAGAAATCTTTTTTGAAAAGTTTATTTTAGATAAGCTGTTGTGAAGTTTTGTATTGTTTACAAATCTACGTGAGTGGATACGCCTTGATTCGCAAGTAAAGTGTATATATTCATTTTCAGTTACAAAAGCAAGAGAAAGTTCGGGGATAATGATATGGTCGGTTATAAGGGATGGCAAGAAAGGATTCTTAAGGGTTATTATTTCGTATCCAAGGGCAAGTGCATTTTTTCTTAAAGTTTCCATTATTATATTTGATGCGCTGCCGAAATTGTCTGAAATAACTATGATATCCTTGTAGTTTTCGGTAATTGTTTTACTGTATGAAATAATCCCAAGAGGAGAAATACCCTCAATAAACCTTATCCATTCTTTTCCCTCGCGTTTTGTGTTTTTTAAATGTTTTTTACACAGTGTTTCGGCAAACTTTTTCGCTTTTTCACGGTCGGTACAGGAAAGGGCGGTTTTATAATTATCGAAAATCAGTTCACCTGCGGCTTTAAGAAAACCGCTTGCTTTTTTATGAAGCAGTTTATTTTGTCGTGTAACATTTATAATTTCTTCTCTTTTTTTAGCAATTTTTTTGCTATCCCAGAACTCGCCAAAATTTAAAATTTCTTCACAGGCTGCAGGGAATGTTGGTTCAACTGTGTGCGGAGGGGTAGCATCCATAACTATAATTTTTTTAGTTGGGAAAATTACGGCATCGAGTGAATTCGGGTCGGAAGAACAAACACCGAGTTCAAAGGGTATATCCTTTTTTTGTGCAGAAGCGGTAAGATATTTCATAAAAGAAGATTTACCGGTGCCCGGTCCTCCCTTTATGAGATAGGCATACCAACCTTCATCAACATCGTAATTTTCTGAAAATTTTGAGTAAAAACCTTCACAAGAATTGGCTGCCAAAAAATATTTTTTACTGTAATCTTTCATAAAGACCTCCAAAAAAGGTTTATTTTCTTTATATTTTATTCGAAAAAATAATTTTTGACACAGAGCACCTCGTGTGTTAAAATAATACTCGAGCCGACTGAACGGTTGCGGATATTTTTATATCTGAGGAAAGTCCGAGCCCCACAGGGCAGAATAGCGGCTAACGGCCGCCGAGGGTGACCTTAGGGAGAGTGCAACAGAGATATACCGCCATATATATGGTAAGGGTGGAAAGGCGAGGTAAGAGCTCACCGACCTTACGGAGACGTCAAGGTCCTGTAAACCCTATTCGGAGCAACGCAGAGCGTAGCTATACATTTGCCCGATGTGCTACAAAATGCGGCTTGAGCGGCATAGCAATATGCCGTCGAGATAGATAACCGTTCTCGACAGAACTCGGCTTATAGGTCGGCTCATTAATGAAAAATGAAAAATCCCCGATGAGTTAACTCATCGGGGATTTTCACATAAGAAAGAGGAATAAAAGTGAATGAGAAATTCAGTAATTAAATATCGTTGTATGAGTGTTTAGGGCTAGATATAACCTTAAAGTTCTTGCGGCGCAAAGCGGCGAAAATACGGCGTTCTGCTGCGGCAAACTTATCCTCATTAAAGAGAGCATAAAGTGTGAATCCCACGAGTAATATTTCAAAAATAGTTCTTAAAATCATAGTAGTTGTCATAGTGTTTTCCTCCTTGCCGAACATTTGTTCGGCTACCGTAATTTTATTATATTCGAAAGTTTTGGGTTTGTCAACCCCTTTTTCTAAATTTATTATAATTTTTTATGAGTCCAAAATTGCGGACTTTAAAATTACAGTTTTTACTTCTTGTTTTTTCAATATATATATGTTAAAATTGGAATAACAAGAGAAATAATTTGGTGGTGAAAACATGAAGCGGATAATTTATTTTTTAACCGCAATAATTTTATTAATATCTGTACTTAGTTGTGTTACGGTTTCAGCGCAAACTGCACCTATATTCGCTGTAGAAAGTGTTTCGGCTCCCGCTAATGATAGGGTAAGTGTTGATATAAGCGCAGAGAATTTTTCTAAGGTTGCTGCTTTTGAAATTCGTTTGGATTTAGGTGAACTTAAGTTTCTTTCTTTAATAAGTGATTTCATTTCAGAAGAAGATTACATATTAAAGGGCAATACTTTGAAAATTATTGCTGAGGGTTTAGATGAAACCGAAAGTGTTTTTGGAGATAGCAATAGCAAGATAACGGTTTGCACATTAAATGTTAAGATTCCGCAAAACTCCAAGAAGGATAGCGTTCATAATATATCCTTGTTTGATGGTGAGTTTATCGATATAGATTTGAATGATATTGAAACTACTTTAATATCAGGCAGGGTAACTGTAAGCGCAGATGCTATTGTTCAAGAAAAAGCCGATAAGCCAACCTTTTCTTCAAAAACAAATACGGTTGTAACATTAAATGCGGTAGAAAATTGTGAATATAGCATGGATGGAAATAACTGGCAGCCTAGTCCTGTTTTCAGTAATTTAACACCGGATACTACCTATTCTTTTTATCAAAGATATTTTGAAAGACAGGGCGGTTATGTAACAGGCGAAAAGAGTGAGCCGCTCACACTAAAAACCTACCCATCGGGAACTCAGATAATTGAGGAAGATGGGGATTGGTACTATTATTACGATGGTGTACGTCAAAAAAGTTCAGGTTTTATTCAGTTTAACGGAAAAGCGCATTATTGTATAGATGGTATTTGGCAAAAAGATTTTACAGGCTTTATGCACCACTCAAACGGTAATTCTTATTATGTACAAAACGGATGTCGCCACAACATAACAGGTTTTGTAGATGTTGGAGGTAAAACATATTATATAATCGGCGGCGTATGGAAGAAGGATTTAACAGGTTTTGTAGAATTTGAAGATAGTGCCTATTATGTAAAAGAGGGATATAGAAACCACCAAACAGATATAATTTCGCACGAGGGTAAAGACTATTATATTGTTGATGATGTTTGGCAGAAGAATTTTATAGGTCTTGCTTTAGTTGGAGATAAATGGTATTACATATACAATGGGGAGTTTAAAGCGAGTTCAGGTTTCATTCAGTTTAACGGAAAAGCGCATTATTGTATAGATGGTATTTGGCAAAAAGATTTTACAGGTTTTATGCACCACTCAAACGGTAATTCTTATTATGTACAAAACGGATGTCGCCACAATATAACAGGTTTTGTAGAATTTGAAGGCGAGCAGCATTATATTAAAAACGGCATTCGCCAAAAAGATTCGGGTATAGTTAAGTACGATGATAAGGGTTATTACTGTATAAACGGCGTATGGCAAAACGAACAAAGCGGTCTTATTGTACTAACAGATGGTAGTATTTACTATTTAACTGAAGGAATTGTTGATAATACTGTGACCGGCTTGATAGAGCACACAGATGGAAACTTCTACTATATAACCGATGGAATTTTTAATGATAGTGTAACCGAACTTATAGAGCACACAGATGGAAATGTGTACTATGCTTTGGAGGGTGTGGTTGATACTACCTATATAGGTTTAGTCCCCATCGAAGAAAAACAGTATTATATTGAAAATGGTATTTGGAAGACAGAATATAGTGGTGTTTTACTACAGGCTGATGGCAAATATTATCACATAGTAGATGGAATTCTTGATGAAACTGTAACAGGTCTTATAGAGCGTGAAGATGGAAAAACGTATTATATTTCGGGTGGTGTGATTGATACTACCCTTACGGATTTAGTACAAATCGAAGATGAGCAGTGTTATATTAAAAACGGTATTTGGCAGGATGAGTATACTGGCATTGCCGTGATAACAGAAGAGATTTATTATAATATAACTAATGGAATTCTTGATGAAACTGTAACAGGCCTTATAGAGCATACAGATGGATATACATATTATGTTTTTGAGGGTATAGGTTATGGTAACTATGTAGGCCTTATTGAAATAGACGATAATGAATTAGTCTATTTAGAAAGAGGAATTGTTCAGATAGTAACAGGAATTTTCGAATATTGGGATGAAAAATATTATTATTTGTATGAAGGCGTCCGTCAATATGATAGCGGTATTGTAGAAGTAAATTCTACTTTCTATTATTTGTCAGATGGTGTTTGGTTTAAAGATACAACAGGCTTTATACAACAGGATGGCAAAGCGCATTATGTATTAAAGGGTGTATGGCAGAAAGACTTCACAGGTCTTATGGACCACTCTAACGGAAATTCTTATTAT